>CAZOSE010000143.1:0-5733 GCA_964582385.1 uncultured Lachnospiraceae bacterium | reverse complement strand
CGATAAAACCACATTAATTCAGGAGGTATGCTATTATGGCAAAAAAAGTTACAGGTTATATAAAATTGCAAATTCCTGCCGGAAAAGCTACACCGGCACCACCAGTTGGCCCTGCATTAGGTCAGCACGGTGTTAATATTGTGCAATTTACTAAAGAATTTAATGCAAGAACAGCTGATCAAGATGGAATGATAATTCCAGTAGTTATTACAGTATATGGTGATAGAAGTTTCTCTTTTATTACAAAGACACCACCAGCGGCAATATTATTAAAGAAAGCATGTAATATTAATTCTGGATCTGGTGAACCTAACAAAAAGAAAGTTGCTACTGTATCTCAAGATGATCTTAGAAAGATAGCAGAGATTAAAGAAGCAGACTTAAATGCTGCATCTGTTGAAGCTGCAATGCGTATGATTGCAGGTACAGCTAGAAGTATGGGAATTACTGTAGAAGAATAATATATTTATATAAATGTGGGAGGGACGTCCCGCTAATACCACAAGGAGGTTTATTGAATTGAAAAAAGGAAAAAGATATTTAAAAGCTGTTAATCAAGTTGATAGAACAAAGCTTTATAATTCTGAAGAAGCAATTACTTTAGTTAAAGATAATGCATCTGCAAAATTTGACGAAACTGTAGAAATGCACATTAGACTTAATGTTGACGGTCGTCATGCTGACCAACAAGTGCGTGGAGCAGTAGTGTTACCACACGGTACAGGAAAAGAAGTTAAAGTACTGGTTTTTGCAAAAGGTGACAAAGTACAGCAAGCTGAAGCAGCAGGTGCTGACTATGTTGGAGCAGATGAATTAGCAACTAAGATCCAAAGTGAAAACTGGTTTGATTTTGATGTTGTAGTTGCAACACCAGATATGATGGGTGTGGTTGGACGATTAGGTCGTGTTTTAGGACCAAAAGGTTTAATGCCAAATCCAAAATCCGGAACAGTAACACAAGACGTTGAAAATGCTGTTAAGGAAATTAAGGCTGGTAAAGTAGAATACAGACTAGATAAGTCAAACATTGTACATGTGCCAATAGGAAAAGCTTCATTTACTGAAGAACAACTAGCGGACAACTTCCAAACGCTTATGGATGCAATCATCAAAGCAAGACCAGCAGCAGCAAAAGGTCAATTTTTAAAGAGTATTGTTATGACATCAACAATGGGACCTGGGGTAAAGCTAAACCCTGCTAAATTTGCATAAACAATTAAATATGCAGCATAAAATACGCGGCATAAAACATGCTTGTTTTTGCTTATGATTGACATTAAAATAAATTTATGCTACAATATTAGAGCAATATACCGAAGACAGTAGGTGCAAATTCTTAAATAATAACCTTAATGATTATCTATTTAAGTATACGCATAAGATTAAAACGCCTACCGAGGGATAAATCAAGATATCACTTGAATGATTTGACTCCCTTGCTGTCTACCAGCAAGGGTTTTTTTATATAAAAATTCATAAATTATGTTTAGTAACAATCTAAATATTAATTATATGTGGATACTAGGTCTATCTCTCAAATTTATTTGTAAAGTAAACATTCTATAAGGAGGTGCACAAACTTGGCAAATATTGAAGTGAAAAAATCTGTAGTTGAAGAAATAAAGTCTCATATGGAAGACACTCACTCTATAGTGGTAGTTGACTACCGTGGACTAACGGTTGCACAGGATACTGAGCTACGTAAAAATCTTCGAGAAGAAGGAGTAGTATATAAGGTATATAAAAATACACTACTAAAAAGAGCTTTTGAAGGAACTGTATATGAAGATCTATCAAAGCATTTAGATGGTCCTACAGCAGTTGCGTTTGGAATTTCTGATGCAACATCACCAGCTAGAATAATTAATAATGCAATGAAAACTGCTCCCGCTCTTGAATTTAAAGCAGGTGTGGTTGAAGGAACTTATTACGATGCAGAAGGCATTAAAGTTGTTGCTAGTATCCCATCAAGAGATGTACTTATCTCAAGATTACTTGGCAGCTTACAGGCTCCAGTTGCAAACTTTGCACGTGTTATTAAACAAATCGCTGAAAAAAATGAAGAAGCAGCATAATTAAAAGAATATTACGGAGGTATAATAAAAATGACAACTCAAGAGTTTATCGATGTTATTAAAGGTATGACAGTATTAGAATTAAATGAATTAGTAGAAGCATGTGAAGAAGAATTTGGTGTATCTGCATCAGCAGGTGTTGTAGTACAAGGTGCTGCAGGAGATGGAGCAGCAGCTGAAGAACAAACAGAATTTGATGTAGAATTAACAGAAATTGGTTCAAGTAAAGTTAAAGTAATCAAAGCTGTTCGTGAAATCACTGGACTTGGCTTAAAAGAAGCTAAAGACCTAGTTGATTCAGCACCAAAAGTAATTAAAGAAGCAGTAAGCAAAGAAGAAGCAGACGGTTATAAAGAAAAACTTGAAGCTGAAGGTGCAAAAGTTACTCTTAAGTAATTATATAAATCAAATATCCCCGCAGAAAGAATTTACTTTCAGCGGGGATATTCTCTTATTCAAGAAGTCGGCAAAGAACAATCTCTTAATAAAGGGGAGGGTTCTTTTTCTCTTTTATGTTATTAAGGTATAGACGATATTGGTACAGCTTTGGGATGGTTGGGAAAGTGGACAAATAAAAAAGTCAACAAAAAGAGTTGACATCTCGAAAAATGTATGATAGCATGAAAGATGCACTATTGTGCTAAGATTCAATAATTATGTCTTATTATAGCACAGATTCATATAAAATAAAAGTGTTTTCTAAAAATTATTCAATAATATTCCTAATCGATGTTATTTAATCCATTTTTTGGGAATGCTTTGAATATCTATTAAAATCCAAGGGGTGAAAAACGTCAATGGTTAAAAACAGGCTACACTCAGTCAAAATTGACAATGGTGTAAGAATGAGTTATGCAAGGCAAAAAGAAGTATTAGATATGCCTAATCTGATCGAAGTTCAAAAGGATTCTTATCAATGGTTTCTTGACGAAGGACTCAAGGAAGTTTTTGACGACATTTCTCCAATCACTGATTATAGTGGTAATTTAAGCTTAGAGTTTGTTGATTTCAAATTAAGTAAAGGTGAAACTAAATATTCAATTGAGGAATGCAGAGAAAGAGATGCTACTTATGCAGCTCCTATTAAAGTTAAAGTCAGACTTCACAACAGAGAAAATGATGAAATCAACGAGCATGATATTTTCATGGGAGATTTACCGTTAATGACGGGAACTGGTACGTTTATTATTAATGGTGCAGAAAGAGTTATTGTTAGTCAGTTGGTTCGTTCTCCCGGAATATATTATTCTATAGAACATGACAAAACTGGGAAAAGAATCTTTAGCTCCACAGTTATACCCAACAGAGGCGCTTGGCTAGAATATGAAACAGATTCACACGATGTATTTAATGTAAGAGTTGATAGAAATAGGAAGCTTCCAGTTACAGTATTGATACGTGCGCTAGGTGTTGGTACTAATGCGGAAATTTCAGAAATTTTTGGTGATGAACCTAAAATTTTAGCTAGCCTAAAAAAGGATACATCTGATGATTATGAAAGTGGTTTACTTGAATTATATAAGAAACTGCGACCAGGTGAACCTTTATCAGTTGAAAGTGCCGAAACATTAATAAACAATATGTTTTTTGATCCAAGAAGATATGACTTGGCAAAGGTTGGTAGATATAAATTTAATAAAAAGTTACATTTCAAGAATAGGGTTGTAGGCTTTACCTTAGCAGAAGATGTTATTGATCAAGGAACAGGTGAAATTATTGCTGTAGCAGGAGATCAAATTACTGAGGAAATAGCTACGAACATACAAAACACTGCAACACCATCAGTTCTGGTACAAACAGAAGAAAGAAACGTTAAAGTTATTTCTAATATGATGGTTGATATAAGTAATTTCTTACCATACGACGAGGATGATAAGAAGGAATTAGGCATTATTGATAATGTTTATTTCCCAGTGTTAAAGGCGATTCTAGAAGAAAATGAAGATGAAGAAGATATTAAGCTAGTAATTAGACGTAGTATTAATGAATTAATTCCAAAGCATGTTACAAGGGAAGATATATTTGCGTCAATTAATTATAATATTAGTCTTGAATATGAAATTGGCAATGCTGATGATATAGACCATCTAGGAAATAGAAGGATTCGTTCAGTTGGAGAACTTCTTCAAAATCAATATAGAATTGGTTTATCAAGAATGGAACGTGTAGTACGTGAGAGAATGACTACACAAGACATAGAGACAATTACTCCTCAATCCTTAATAAATATTAAACCTGTAACAGCATCCGTTAAAGAGTTTTTTGGTAGTTCCCAATTATCTCAGTTTATGGATCAACATAACCCATTAGGTGAACTTACCCATAAGAGGCGTTTGTCTGCACTAGGCCCTGGTGGTTTATCTCGTGACCGTGCTGGTTTTGAGGTGCGTGACGTTCATTACTCTCACTACGGTAGGATGTGTCCAATTGAAACACCGGAAGGTCCTAATATAGGACTTATAAACTCTTTGGCTAGTTATGCAAAGATTAATGAGTATGGATTTATTGAGTCTCCATATAGAGTGGTAGACAAATCAGATCCTAAAAATCCAAAAGTTACAGATAAAGTTATGTATTTTACAGCAGATGAAGAAGATAGATATATAGTTGCTCAAGCTAACGAGCCATTAGATAAAGAGGGCCATTTCATTAATAATAACGTGTCTGGTCGCTTTAAAGAAGAAACATCAAACTTCCCTAAAGCAAAGGTTGATTTAATGGACGTTTCTCCTAAGATGGTATTTTCCGTGGCAACAGCAATGATTCCTTTCCTTGAAAACGATGATGCGAACAGGGCTCTTATGGGAGCGAACATGCAGCGTCAAGCGGTTCCTTTGCTAGTTACTGAATCCCCTACTGTTGGGACAGGAATGGAAAGAAAGGCAGCACTTGATTCAGGAGTATGTATTATTTCAGAAAAATCAGGTGTAGTTTCAAGTGTAACATCTACAAAGATAGTTGTTAATAATGATGATGATACTAAGTCAAGTTATAAAGTTGTTAAATTTGCAAGAAGTAACCAAGGTACATGTCTAAATCAAAGACCTATTGTAAGTAAGGGTGAAAGAGTTGAAGAAGGCCAAGTTATTGTTGATGGACCATCTACTGACAATGGTGAAATTGCACTTGGTAAAAGCCCTCTTATTGGTTTTATGACTTGGGAAGGTTACAACTATGAAGACGCTGTATTGATTAGTGAAAGATTAGTTCAAGATGATGTTTATACATCTATTCATATAGAAGAATACGAATCAGAATCAAGAGATACTAAACTTGGGCCAGAAGAAATAACTAGAGATATTCCTGGCGTAGGTGATGATGCCCTTAAGGATTTAGATGAAAGAGGCATTATACGTATTGGTGCTGAAGTTCGTGCAGGAGATATTTTAGTAGGAAAGGTTACTCCTAAAGGAGAAACTGAACTTACTGCTGAAGAAAGATTACTACGTGCAATTTTTGGTGAAAAAGCTAGAGAAGTAAGAGATACATCATTAAAAGTTCCTCATGGTGAATTTGGTATTGTTGTAGATGCTAAAGTATTTACTAGGGAGAATGGTGATGAGCTGCCACCTGGAGTTAATGAATCTGTACGTGTTTATGTTGCTCAAAAGAGAAAGATTCAAGTTGGAGATAAGATGGCTGGACGTCACGGTAACAA
>CAZOSE010000142.1:0-5761 GCA_964582385.1 uncultured Lachnospiraceae bacterium | reverse complement strand
ACAGCATTATTACCTGCGCCACCTACTCCAATAACAATTATTCTTGCAGCTGAATTGTTTTCGTTCGTCATAATCTCAAGCAAGGTATTTCCTCCTTCAAATTCAAATGTTCCTCGGATAAAAAAATGATAATTTTATCAATTAAGATTCCATTAAATATTTTGATTTTCAATTTATATTAGTAATATCAATTAAGTTAAATATATTACACTTTGTACTATCTTTTTCATTATGTATTTACAATTAGTTAAATTATATATATAATTAGCTAATTAATCAAGCATTTTTATAATATCTTACTTACCAATTTTATCATATGTTACTTTTATTAACAAGTTTATTCTATAGGAGTAGCTATAATTCTCTCTTGACCTTCCTCAAATTCTTTCATATCAATTAATAGCTTCTTGTCATCCTCCATAACTTGGCCTCCATCTTCAGATTCAAGACTAGAAAGCAAGTTAGGTAATTGGGTGATTTGCTCATTATAACTATCTCTTTTGCCTAGTAGTATTCTAAGGTTATCACTAAACAAGACAACCTCAAGATCATTAGTAAAATGTATGACATCTACACTTATATCATTAGAATGGATCAACTGGGTTAAATTCAAAATTATATTGAATACATTAGGCTTGTCCACTTCTATTGGCTCATGAAGTATAAGAGTTTTAAACTTAAGGCCAGATATTAAGGGAATCTTATCAATCTTATCACCTGAGGTTTCTACAATGATACCTTCCCTATCAAAATACATATAAGACTGCATGTACTCAATTGAACCTGTTACAATCTTTTCATAAACTTGCAAATTAATCTGATTTCTTTTAGTAAGTTTAACATCAATCTTCTCAATAAAGGGGATATTATCATTCTTTCCACGCAAGTGATTCAAATAAAAAAGTAAAGTATTTTTATCTGTCTCCCTAGTCATTAGCAAATCAACTACTTCCTCATTGGAGTAATGATTATTTCCTTCGATTGTAATATTATCTAGTTTAGTTGAGAGCAAAGCAATAGCTCCAATTATAGCTAACACAAAAAATATAATTAGAAATTTCATTACCCCATGCAGGATACTCTTATTGTTGGATTTATGTTTTCTAGTATTAAAATCTTTTCTTAACATATGGTTTATGCTCCTAATTAAGGACTGTTTTCATTGGAAGTTGTTAGTTTGATTGCCTTATAATTGTATATATAGGTATATACTAGCATCAAACTTTACTTTATATAAGAGATTTTTGCTCCAAGTTGCCCCAAATCTCTACATATGTTTTCGTAACCTCGCTCAATATGTTCTGGACTATAAATTAATGTGTCTCCATCAGCTATAAGTCCTGCAATTACAAGGGCTGCTCCCCCTCTAAGTTCAGTTGCATATACTTTAGTTCCATTAAGTCTATCAGTACCAAATATGGTGGCTAGCCTATCCTTAATTTCTATATTTGCTCCAAACTTTCTAAATTCCTCAACTATCTTGTATCTTCCTTCAAATATCTCTTCTGATATTTGACTTGTTCCTTTGGCACACATTAAAGCTGCCATTGTCTGAGATTGCATATCAGTAGGAAAACCGGGATAGGGTTCTGTCCGTATAAAAGAAATAGCTTTTGGATTGCCAGAAGCAGATACATATATGTCGTCTTCGGTGCATATTATGTGACAGCCCATTTGTCTATATAGGTCTATTACTCCTTCTAAAATATTACAGTTTGTATGTGCTAGCTTTACATTACCACCTGTAGATGCTACAGCAGCAAGATAAGTTCCTGTTACTATTCTATCAGAAGAAATCCTATAAGATATTTCATTTAACTTATTAACACCATCTACAATTATTGTGTCTGTGCCATATCCAGAAATCTTTGCTCCTGCTTCATTAAGAAACAAACACAAATCATTAATTTCTGGTTCTTTAGCTGCATTGTTAATGATAGTCCTTCCAGATGCTAAAACCGATGCTAAAATTGTATTCTCTGTAGCTCCAACACTTGGGAATTTAAATGTAATTTCATTTCCAATTATGTTTGTTGTCTTACAAACTATTAGCCCGTCCACATCTTCTAAAGATATGTTCATCTTAGTAAATGCTTCTAGATGAAAGTCAATGGGCCTTGCACCTATTGAACAGCCACCTGGATAAGTAATAGATGTGTCAATTATAAGGGAAGAGTCTTCCCAGTAAGTCTCACATCCAATAGCCTCTAATATACTAGTCATATGAAGGACATCTGATATCTTCGGGCACCTATCTAACCTAGTTACTCCATCTATTAATAGACTGGCAGCAATAATTGGTAAGGAAGCATTCTTTGACCCTTGGATATCCACTTCACCACTTAGCTTGTTTCCTCCACTTACATGAATATAAGCCATTGTCCACCTCAAATTTAGAAATATATAATTATAATATGATTATAATTATAATAGGTGATAAAATGCATTAAAATAAGTGACAGGGCCTAGCCTTATCATGCCTTTTCGTATTTTATTTGATTGGAAATACTAAGGGCAATTCCCATTTCAAACAATAGAAATACCAAAGAACTTCCACCATAGCTTATAAAGGGTAGTGGAATTCCTGTAGACGGAATTGTGTTCGTCACAACGGCAATATTTATTAAAACTTGCACAGATATATGAGTTAATATACCTGTTGCAATTAGCCCTCCAAATAAATCTGGTGCATTTATAGCAATAATAAATAGTCTCCAAATTACTAGTAAGTATAGTAAAATTACACTTACAGCACCAAACAAACCAAGTTCTTCACTTATGACCGAAAAAATCATGTCATTATGAGATTCAGGAATAAATCCTAATTTTTGCATACTTTGGCCTAGACCTTTGCCAAAGATACCACCTGAAGCTATAGCATATAAACCTTGTAGGATTTGATAGCCCTTTGGATGGGCCTCTATATCCCTCCATATTTCAATACGCTCACCACGGTAATCTACCCCAAATATAAAGAAAGCACCAGCAGCAATACCTAGTAAGCCTGCAACTATAAAGTATAATTTCTTTCTACTAGCAACAAAAGCAATTGCTACTACTATAACTCCCATAATTAGACCAGTACTAAAATTGGGTATTACAACAAGTACTAGAAGGGGGGCTACAAGTATAACTACTCTCATAAAACCTGAAAACTTATCAAGTTTTCTTGGAGCCATATGTATTATGTATGCTGTAAACAAAATAATCGCTACTTTAGATAATTCTGATGGCTGAAAGCCGGCTGGGCCTAAATCAATCCATCTCTTAGACCCTTTAACTACCCTTCCAAATGCAATTACATATATTTGTAAGGCAAGACATATCATATAGAATATGGTTACTGGCTTTAATCTAATAATGGGTAAAGATTTAAGAAGAAGCCTATAATCAAGCATAGATACAAAGAGCATAATCCCAATTCCTATAAGTCCAAAAATCCCTTGTCTTTTTAAATAATGTGCAGCATCACCAAAGGTTCGCTCTGCATTGAAAGAACTGGTACTATAAATCATAATAAGTCCAAAACCAACAAGAAATAGCACTAGAAATAGAAGACTATAATCAAAGTATGTATGAAATAATCTCTTTCTACCTTTCCCTCTTTCTGATCTACGCATAATATGCTCCTATCTATCTCTATAATCACAATTTGTTTACATACTCTTTAAACAAATTACCTCTTTCCTCATAATCTTTAAACATTCCCCAACTTGCACAAGCAGGTGAAAGTAAAACACTATCACCAGCCTTTGCCTTATCAGCACAAGCTAGTACTGCTTCTTCTAAGGTATCCACTAAAATAATATCCGTAAATCCATTCTCCCTAGCTGCCTGTGCTATTTTTTCTTTTGTTTGGCCAAGCAAAACTAAGTATCTTACCCTACCTTGAAAAGACCTTATCCACTCATCATAACTTGATCCCTTATCAAAACCACCTGCTATAAGTAATATAGGAGACTGCATAGATGCAATCGCTTTAGTAGACGCTTCTGGATTAGTCCCTTTTGAATCATTGTAGTATTTTACATTGTTTTTAATGTTGACGTATTCAATTCTATGTTCAACGCCTTTAAAGTCCTTTATAACAGTTTGTATATTCTCCATTGGGATATTAGCGGCAATAGCTATTAAAGTAGCCGCCATAACATTTTCATAGTTATGCTTACCAAATATCTTAAGCTCTTTTATATTACAAACAATCTCTTGTTTATTCAAATTACTATATATTATATTATCCTCTTCAAGATAAATACCTGTGTCCAATTTATTTGTACTACTAAAGTAGAATTTATTACATTTTATATCTTTAGATAAATTAGTTAGTAAATTATCATCATAGTTTAAAATACATATATCATCATCAATCTGGTTCTTGGTAATATTTATTTTAATCTTTGAATAATTATCCATGGTATAATGACGGTCCAAATGATCAGGTGTTAAGTTTAAAATAGCACTTACACTTGGTCTAAACTTGTGGCTAGTTTCTAATTGAAAGCTAGAAATCTCGGCAATTGTTACAGATTCTTCACTAGTTTCTAGTACTGAACCAGTATAAGGTATTCCAATATTACCTACTACAAATACTTTATCAAAATAGGATCTAAAAATATCACCTACCAAGGCTGTGGTAGTAGTTTTACCATTAGTACCTGTGATTGCAATTACCTTTCCTTTTTCAAAAGCATAGGCAAGCTCCACTTCTCCCCATATGGGTATTTTAAGTTCTCTTAATTTATTAACTACAAAATGATCAATTGGAACTCCTGGGCTAAGTACTACTAGATCAATAGTCTTAATTAGGTCATCAGAAAGTTCGCCTAAAACTACCCTTCCCTTAAAATTATTAGGTAATTTACTTATAATTCTATCTTTATCTATATTAGAATTGCTATCATACAAAATAATATTAGCCTTGCTTTTTTGAAGTAAACTAGCAGCTGCAACTCCACTTATTCCTGTGCCAAAAACCAAAACATTATTATAATCAAATATCATCTAATTACCTCCGCTATACCCCTAATAAAGCAATAATACATAAGACAGCTGTAATTATTGAAAATATAGTTACAACTTTGGTCTCTGGCCAACCACTAAGTTCAAAGTGATGGTGGATTGGTGCCATTTTGAAAAACCTTTTTCCGTTTGTTAATTTAAAATATACCACTTGAATAATAACTGATAGTACTTCTACAAAATAAATGAATCCAACAATAGGTATGAATAGGGGCATTCTTAGCATATATGCAGCGGATACAACAAATCCTCCTAGGGCTAGGGAACCTGTATCCCCCATAAAAACCCTTGCTGGATAAACATTATATACAAGAAATCCTAGCAGGGCACCAGCTACTATACATGTTATTGGTGCAATTCCACTTTTTATACCAATAGCTACAACAGAAAAGAAGGTTGCTATCAATAAAGTGACGCTAGTTGCCAGTCCATCTAATCCATCTGTAAAATTAGCCCCATTAACAGTTCCAAGGATTACAAAGAACAAGATTGGTATAAATAAGTAGGATGTTTCAAGGTATTTACCACCTTCAAATCCACCAGTAAATGGTATTAACATTGTTGTTCCAACATTGGTATAATTAACTAAATAATAGCCAAAAGTTGCAGTAACAATAATCTGTCCTAGTAATTTTTGAAAAGGAGTAAGTCCCTCTGATCTTTTCATAACTATCTTGATATAATCATCTAAAAACCCTATAATTCCAAATCCTGCAGTACAAAAAAGTACTGGTAAAACCTC
>CAZOSE010000141.1:0-5762 GCA_964582385.1 uncultured Lachnospiraceae bacterium | reverse complement strand
CTTCATTAAAGTATCAATTAATCGATACTAAGACTAAAACAGCCCAAGCAGTAGGAATTTGTGAGAGAATTGGAATAGATGGTAGAATTAAACATACTCCAAGTGATGGAGAAAGAGTAACAAAAGAAGAGGCAATGCCTACTCATGAAAGAGCGGTTGAACTAGTTATAGAAGCACTTACAGATAAAGATGTTGGAGTTATAACTTCTTTAGATGAAATAGATGCAATAGGACATAGAGTTGTTCATGGTGGATAAAGGTTTGCCAAATCAACTATAATAACTGATGAAGTTATGGAAGCAATTGAAGAGTGTAATGACTTAGCACCACTTCATAATCCAGCAAACTTAATAGGAATTAATGCATGTAAGAAAATAATGCCTAATGTACCTATGGTAGCAGTTTTTGACACAGCATTTCATCAAACTATGCCAGCAAAAGCTTATCTTTACGGTCTGCCTTATGAATACTATGAGAAACATGGTATAAGAAGATACGGCTTCCATGGTACAAGCCATGACTTTGTATCTAATAGAACTTATGAATTTGCTGGACTTGATAAGGATAACTCTAAAGTTATCGTTTGTCACCTAGGTAATGGAGCAAGTATTACAGCTGTTCAAAATGGTGAATCAGTTGATACAAGTATGGGTATGACGCCACTTGAAGGTTTAATTATGGGAACTAGAAGTGGTGATATTGATCCTGCAATAATTGAATTTATCATGAAAAAAGAAAACTTGGATATAAATGAAGTTCAAAACATTTTAAATAAAGAATCAGGAGTATACGGATTATCAGGCGTATCTAGCGATTTTAGAGACCTTACTGATGCTTCCCTAGCTGGTAACGAAAGAGCAAGAATTGCGCTAGAAGTATATAGCTATCATGTTGCGAAATACATAGGTTCATATGTTGCAGCAATGAATGGTGTAGATGCAATTACTTTTACAGCAGGTATCGGAGAGAATGATGAGCTTGTGCGTAAAGAAGTTTGCTCTTATTTAGGATATTTGGGTATTGACATTGATTTTGAAAAGAATGATACAAGAGAAGATGAGATGTTTATTTCAACACCTGACTCTAAAGTTAAGGTTTGTGTTATTGCAACGAATGAAGAGTTAGCTATTGCTCGTGAAACTGTTGCCTTAATCTAAAACAATGTGCAATCTAAAATAATTGTTTTTAATATTGACAAATCGCACTCCCATGTCTATAATATTAAGAGTGTAATTTGAGTTAGATAGGAGATTGATATGATTATAAGTTTATCTGAAATTATGTCAGTAAAAGGCCAAGTTAAGAGTCTTCAAGCTCCTTTCGAATTAAAAAGTATTGCTTTTAATTATGTGGAGCATGAGGTTGCAAGAAGTACGCCAATTAATCTTATTATTGCTCACACTGGTGAAAGAAAATTAGAGATTGATGGCAAAGCAAAAGTTACTTTGTTAATTTCGTGTAATAGGTGTCTGAATAATGTTGAAGTAGACTTTGATATTCATATACAAGAAGAGTTTGACTTTAACGTTAAGGATGAAGACGAAATTAATGAACTTAAAGAAGCTAACTATTTAAATGAATATGATCTGGATCTAGATTTATTGGTACAAAATGAAATAATTCTAGATTTTCCCATGAAGGTTCTATGCAATAATAACTGCAAAGGACTTTGCAGTAGTTGTGGAACCAATCTGAACAAGGGATCTTGTAGTTGTGAAAGTACAAGTTTAGACCCTCGGATGGCTAATTTAGTAGAATGTAGTAAATGTGGTTCATTAAGCATTCCTCACAGAGTTTGTAAAAGCTGTGGTTCTTATAACAAAAGAGAAATTATTGACGTAGATTAAATTGAAAAGTTTTTTAATAAAGGCTGACCCTAAGGGTCAGCCTTTATCAATATTGTCAGATATACCTATTAACTTCCACCTGGTCCGTCTCTACGGGGTCTATCATCAGGCTTAAACTCGTTTGCAGAGTTACTCTGTTCTTTTACACTGTTTGTATCAATTCTGTTAGTATTCTTTGTTGACTTATTAGAACCACGATTTTGTTTTTTCTTTTTCGCCATAAAATTTCTCCTTTAATAATAGTAATAATGTTTTCATTTATATTATTTGACACATTTAGTAAAATATACATATTACTTAAGAAGTTTGGCTTTTATTGGCTTTTTACTGTGTTAATACAAAATCTTTATTAGTTAGGGTATTTGATATTAAAGAATTAAACCAAAACATTAAATTTTCTTTTGAGTTAATAATTGTATCTAATTCGTTATAGTAAGAATATGACTTGTAGCTATCTTTAAAAGTCTTAATTTCTTTTAGTGAATAATCTCCAGAATCAGTCACAGGAATAAAGACGCTTTCCAAATTAGTGTAACACTCATCTGGCTTGGCTTTAATTTTATACTCTTTATCTACATACACAGCTAGGCTTTTATGGACAACAGTATCTTCCACTGGAAGATAGTAATAATCCTTATAATTATCAAAAAAGTATTTAAGTTTACCAGTTAGTATTGGACTTTTTATATAAATATAATTATCCTTAACTATTATGGAGTAATTAGTATCTATTATGTCGCTACTATTAGTTGTATACTTGTCTTTAGCTGATTCCCTTTTGGAAACAGTTACTTCTTTGGAGCTAAAAGGTACTAGCCATTCTAACTTATGTGGAAATATTTTCGATGTTTCAATAGTAAAAAGGATATTAGAATCAAGGATTTCTTTTTTTGTTCCAATAATATCTTCATTACTAATTCCGTAATTAATAAAATCAATATATGGTAGTATATCGCAAACATCTAACATTCCAGCCACATCATCGTAATTATGTAGTAACAAAGTATCTAGAAGTATCTTAGAGCTAGCCTGTTCTTTGTTTGAAGAATTATTATAAGCGGTTAGTTTTTCGAGCTTAGCTCTACCTACATATTGGGAGAAAACATTAATTAAGTCGCCGCCGGAATGTATATCTTCTCTTTTAAAACCTAGATAATCCTGTAATGTTTGAAGTTTTAAATTTGCCAAGGGAAAAAGTTTTTTATATGGTATAATTGTTTTGTATAAATCAAAACTATCCAAGCTAGAAAAAGGTTGGTCAATATTATAACTTTTATATTTTTCCATTAAATATGGTATATCAAAACCTGTGCCGTTATAATGTATTATACGTTTGTAAGCCTTTAACTTAGATGAAAGAGCAAGAAGAAGTTCTTTTTCTTTACTTAGATCATCAAGGATCCATTGAAGAATGTGCCAGCTTTCTTCGTGATAATACATACAGCCTATAAGGTAGACAATTGACGTTTTGGCCGAAAAGCCTGTAGTTTCTATATCAAAGAACATTACTTCATTTATGTTATACGGTCGATATATTGGGTAAACTAGAGTATTGTTTATTTTCTTATTAAAAGTTAACATATCCTACCTTTCTATGAATCAAAAATTTATAATAATATTATTATTTTATACAAAAAGATTAATAAATGCAAGGCAATCATGGGGGTGTAAAATGGACAGCAGAGACTTTAGTAAAAACTTAGAAGAACTAAAAGGTTCAGCGCAAATTAGGTTTAGTGGTTTCATTCGTATTGTCGTAGTTGGTTTGTTGGTGTTATTACAGCTTTTAATAGTGTTTTTCTTTACCTATTGGTTGAGGGGTAACTATGTTTATATATACTGGTTTCTCCAGCTAATGGGAACACTTTTTGGTATTTACCTAGTTAATTCTTATAAGAATTCATCCTATAAAATTGCTTGGCTATGTACCTTTATGATTTTCCCCTTAACAGGTCATATTATGTTCTTGCTATGGGGTAATAGACTCTCTAAAAATAGAATGGAAAAGAGAATCAACAAGTTTCTAACTGCTAATAGTGACATGTATTTAACTCAATTAGATGGATTAAGGGAAAAGTTTCAAGAAGAATATCCTAATCTAAATAATATTTCTATTTACTTAGAGAATCATCAATTCCCCTTATATAAAAATAACAAACTAAAGTACTTCCCTTTTGGAGAAGAAGTTTTTAAAGAAATTTTTGATGATATAAAAAATGCTAAAAAGTTTGTCTTTGTTAATTTTTATATTGTTGCACAAGGTGTTTTACTAGATGAACTTTTTTTGATTCTTAGCCAAAAGGTAAAAGAGGGAGTAGAAGTTAAGTTCATGTATGACGACTTTGGGGCTTCACTTAGAACACCAAAGAACTTTAAGAAGAAACTTGAAGATGCAGGAATAGAAGTTGCAGTTTTTAACCCAATTCATAGGTATACTGATAGATTATACCTAAATTACAGAAGTCATCAAAAGATTATTGTAGTAGATGGTAATATTGCCTATACAGGAGGAATTAACTTAGCAGACGAATATGCCAATCTTGTTGAAAGGTTTGGAGTTTGGAAAGATTCTGCTATTAGGATAAAAGGAGATGCTACATGGGGCTTTACTGTAATATTCCTGCAAATGTGGGAGTTGTGCGGCAAACTGCCCAAATGTGAATATGACAACTATAGGCCAACTATGGATTTCAAAGAAAATGATGTGTTTTGTCATGTAATTTCAGATGGACCTGCTAACAATCCTGAGAATCCAATCGAAAGTCTATATAGACAGATTATATATAACGCTAAAGAATATTTATATATATCAACCCCTTATTTGGTTATAGAAGATGATTTAAAAGAAGCACTTGTAACAGCTGCAAAAGCAGGTGTTGACGTTAGGATTATTACACCCTATGTTCCAGATAAAAGAAATGTTAAGCTTCTTACTGAGTACAATTATGGTCCCCTTTTAGAAGGTGGAGTAAAGATACTTGAATATAAACCAGGCTTTATCCATAGTAAGGTTATTATTAATGAATCCTGTGGTGTTGTAGGTACAATTAATATGGATTATCGTAGTTTTTATCTTCACTATGAAGATGGTCTGTTTTTCTGCGATTCAGAAACAATAGATGTAATATATGAAAACGCTAAGAAAACAATGGAAGTATGTATTGAGGTTGATTACCAAGAATGGAAGAATAGGCCTATGTATCTAAAGGCTTATCAGTATGTAATGAATTTATTTCAAACTTTGATATAAACAGGGAACATTATCATATATGAGTCACAAAACAGGGAACGTTTGTTTTGTTTTTCTTGATAATTAGAGATAAACCTAGTATAATATATAAAGTTAGAAAAATTAAATTAAGGAGTTTGGAATGATAGCATATATAACAGGTGAATTGGTAGAAACCTATCAAGATGGCATTATACTTGAACAAAATGGAATGGGATACAATATTATGATGCCAATTTCAGCAGTAGGTAATCTACCCGGTACAGGTTCTTTTATAAAGGTATATACATATCTTCATGTTAGAGAAGATATTTTTGCCCTATATGGTTTTTTAAACAGTGACGATTTAGATGTATTCAAATTACTTATAACAGTATCTGGAATCGGACCAAAGGGTGCCTTAGGTATTTTATCAGCACTAACTCCTGATGATTTACGTTTTGCCATATTATCAGAAGATGTTAAAACTATTACCCAGGCTCCAGGCGTAGGTGTCAAGACGGCTAAAAAGTTAATTCTAGAGCTTAAGGACAAGTTTAAACTAGAAGATAGCTTTGAATCTAGAATTGCCAGTAATAATAACGCTAATTCAAGTTCGACTAATATAGTCCGTGTTAGAAACGAAACAATAGAGGCCCTAGGTGTACTTGGCTACTCTAGAAGTGATGCCCTAAGAGCCATAGGAA
>CAZOSE010000140.1:0-5851 GCA_964582385.1 uncultured Lachnospiraceae bacterium | reverse complement strand
ACATCTTCATCTTCTTCAATTAATCGAATTTCTCGTGCAAATACAGACAGTATCAATCTGTTCTTATTGTCTTCATGCCGATTATAAGACCTGAATTGTCCTGTTACCTCAACTTGTTTACCCTTTAATCCTTCCATTACATTAATAATCCTGTCTGATACCATGACAGGTATCACATCGTAGGATTTACTTAATCTTGGAACATAGATATTAATTAGGTAAAACCCTTCTCCAAATACATCATGGCTGAATTCAAAATCATTCATAACCTCCCCTGCAACACTTACTTGATTAGTATCAAATACCTTATCTGTCATTTAGTAGACTCCCTTCTCTTTAATCTTTTCTGTACACTTTGCTCTAGTTAACTAGATTGTTTTATGTATTTATTTGATTAATATAAAATAAACCCTATTATTATATATATGAAATCATTTCAAGTTTTAGAACTAAAAACCATAACTTTATAAAAATATTTTCAGTACAAATTTGTTGAAATATTTTTACTTGTATAATTTCATCTTTATGTTAAACTGTAAAGGTTAGAGATATATTCACTATTGAAAAAGTATTCAAATGTACAGATAGTTAATAATATGAAGGATTAGACTGAAATATTCATATGTTACAATATATTAGTATAGATATTTAAGCCAATGGGAAGTTTTGCTTCCCCTTTATATTAAGGAAAGGATTTAAATGAAAACAAAAAGAAATGATGTACGAAACGTTGCAATTATTGCCCATGTTGATCATGGTAAAACTACTTTAGTTGATGAAATGCTAAAACAAAGTGGGGTGTTTCGTGAAAATGAAGCCGTTCAAGATAGAGTAATGGATTCTAATGATATAGAGCGTGAACGTGGAATTACCATTCTTTCAAAAAACACAGCAATTAATTATAAAGGAACTAAAATCAATATTATCGACACACCTGGTCACGCTGATTTTGGTGGTGAAGTTGAACGTGTTCTTAAAATGGTAAATGGTGTAATTTTGGTTGTAGATGCTTTTGAAGGACCTATGCCACAAACTAAGTTTGTATTACAAAAAGCTCTAGATCTTGATCTTAATGTTATTGTTTGTGTTAATAAAATGGACCGTGAAGAGGCTAGACCTGAAGAAGTAGTGGACGAAGTTCTAGAATTATTTATGGAATTAGATGCATCAGATGAACAATTAGATTCACCATTTGTATATGCTTCAGCTAGATCTGGCTTTGCAATAGAAAACCTAGAAGATGAATCTAAGAATATGCAGCCTTTATTTGACACTATACTTGAAGCTATTCCTGCCCCAGAGGGTGATCCTGAGTCACCTACTCAGTTACTAATTAGCACCATTGATTACAATGAGTATGTTGGTCGTATTGGTGTTGGTAAAATAGATAGTGGAACAATAGTAGTTGGACAAGAAGTATTAATTGTTAATGCCCATGATAAAGACAAGTCTAAAAAAGTTAAAATTACAAACTTATATGAATTTAATGGCCTTGATAAAGTAAATGTAAAAGAATCCACAATTGGCTCAATTGTAGCTATTTCAGGAATACCAGATATTTTAATTGGTGATACAGTCTGTTCCTTAGATCACCCAAACCCAATACCTTTTCAAAAAATATCAGAGCCTACAATTTCTATGGACTTTGTAGTAAACGACAGTCCTTTTGCTGGAACTGAAGGAAAGTATGTAACTTCTAGACATCTTAGAGAAAGACTGTTCCGTGAATTAAACACTGATGTTAGTTTAAGAGTCGAGGAAACTGATACAACTGAGGCCTTTAAAGTTTCTGGTAGGGGAGAACTTCACTTATCTGTTTTAATAGAAAATATGAGACGTGAAGGATACGAATTTGCTGTAAGTAAAGCAAAAGTTCTTTATAAAGAAGATGAAGATGGCAGAAGGCTAGAACCTATAGAAAGAGTTTATATCGATCTACCTGATGAGTTTGCAGGTAATGTCATTGAGAAGTTAGGCCAGCGAAAAGGTGAACTTAGAAACATGTCTGCCAATGGTGTTGGTGGATATGCTAGACTTGAATTTTTAATCCCTTCTAGAGGACTAATAGGATATCGTAACGAATTTATGACAGATACTAAGGGACAAGGAATTATTAATACTGTTTATGATGGATATGAAACTTATAAAGGAGATATTCAATATAGAACCCAAGGTTCCATAATTGCTTTTGAAACCGGAGAAGCTGTAGCCTATGGTTTATATAATGCTCAAGAGAGAGGTTCATTATTTATCATTCCTGGTGTAAAGGTGTATTCTGGAATGGTTGTTGGCGAAAATGCAAAGGCAGAGGATATTGAGGTTAATATTTGCAAAAGAAAGCAACTAAGTAATATTAGGGCCGCAGGATCTGACGATGCTCTTAAACTATCTCCACCTAGAGTTCTCTCACTAGAACAAGCACTTGATTTTATAGAAACAGATGAACTCTTAGAAGTTACTCCTAAGAACCTTAGAATTCGTAAGAAAATATTAGAACCATCCATGCGTGCAAGAGCTAAGAAAAACAAAAGTAATAACTAAGCAAGAACAGATACAACTATACAAAACTAATAATTTATATACTCAAAGGAAGGTGCTAAATGAGTATTCACTTTAAGAATTTCACTGTATACGATGAAGAACGCTTACAAAAATATTCAAACCTGAGACCAACTTATATATCAGAGCGACAATTTATCAACCAGTTTATCTGGGAAGACTTTTATAATACCGTATACTACGCTAATGATAAATACTTAATGTATATAACACAAATAAACGACTCTACAGTTCCTATGATGCCATATTGCAAGCCAGAAGATATAAAAAGTGTTTTTACTGAAATTAAAGAGTATTGGAATAATGAATTGAAAATGCCTTTAACCATGTATTTTCTAGATAAGCCTTTCGTAGAAGAACTTAAAAAAATAGATAATTTTGAAGATGAGTTTGAAATTATTGATGAAAGAGATAGTTACGACTATATATATGATGCAGAACAGTTAAAAACCCTTAAGGGTAAAAGATTCCATAAAAAGAAGAACCATTTAAATAGATTTTTAAGGAATTATGAAGGACGCTATGAATACAAGACTATTAACTGTAATCAAATGACCGAGATTGCTACATTCTATCAAAGATGGCTTGATAATCGAAAAGTAGTAGATACCCTGGATACATTAGAGTACGAAGATATAGGTGTTAGAAAAGTATTTCAAAACTGTTTTGATGTAGACTGTAGGTTTGGCGGTGTTTATGTTGATGGTGTATTAGAAGCCTTTAGTATAGGTACCTATGACCCGGTAACTAAATGTGCATTTATTCATACTGAAAAAGCTAACACAAATATTTCTGGTTTATATAATTTCATAAATCAGCAATTTTTAATCAATGAATTCCCTGATGCAGAAATTGTTAACAGGGAAGATGACTTAGGCCAAGAAGGACTGCGCAGAGCAAAAATGTCTTACAGACCAATTAGACTTGAAGAGAAGTATTATATTAAACAAAAAACTAACTAATATAAATTAGGACCCTTGTTATTCATCCGCCTTACATTCAAAGATATTCATAAGTATTTCATGCTTATGAATATCTTTGGGGAAAAGTCAAAGGAATACAAGGGTCCTAAGTTTATATAAACTAAAACTTTCTATACTGGTTTGTTTTATCAAACATTATTCTTAATCCTCTTTTTATATTATCAAACATACCTACTCGGTAAAGATTCACAATTACTAATCCAATAGGGATTGCAATAATCATCCCAATTATTCCACCTAATCTATATCCTATATACATAAACAATAAGGTTGCTAGTGGATCAAGTCCCACACTATCTCCAACCATCTTAGGTTGTAGTATATTTTTAATTAATTGACATACTAGATATATTATTAACAGGAATACTGCTTCAAAATAATTTCCTAATATGAATTCAACTAATGCCCAGGGCCACAAAACAAAGCCTGTTCCAAATACCGGTAATACATCAATAAAGCCTGTAAGGATAGCAACAATTAATGAATATTTTGTACCCATTATCTTAAAACCTATATACATTATTATAATTATGACAAACATTATTTTAAACTGTGCCTTAAAATACCCACCTACTGCAAATTTGAAGTAGTATACTACCATGTCATATTTATCTAAAATAGACTTTGGTATTGCATTTCTAGCTCTAGATAGTAGGGTGTTTCGGTCTTTAATGAAGAAATAGGCGGATATAAATATAATGAAAGTCATTAATATATAATCCATGAAATTTCTCGCAAAGCTAATAGTCGCTTCTGATACCTTATCACTAGCTAAAAACGAATTAATAGTGGTCATAATATTATCAGCAAATTTACTTATGGATTCTTGTATACCTAGAGGCAAGACTTTTATTACTCCTGATAAATTTTCTCCTACTTTATCTAGTCTTTCATTAATTAGGGCAATAGTATTAGGTACGTCATCTATAAATGAACTTGCCTGATATATTATTAACCTAACCCCTCCATATATAAGAGAAAACACTAGTGCGATTACAAGAATAATCACTATAGCAGAGCTATGTTTTCGTACCAAGTTAACTTTTCTTTCTAAAAACTTGACTAAAGGATTAGCAATTGTAGCAATTATCCATCCAATTATAAAAGGCAAGAAAAAGCTTATAGCTTTTGGCAGCAAGAAAATTATGCAAAGAATTGTTACAGCATATATAATAAAATTAATTGTAATCTTTAGATATATATTTCCTTTTTCATTTTGCATAAGTCTTCTCCTATCTATTCCTATACTTAACTTTATTTAAATATTCTTTTGGCTAGATATGTCATAAAGAAGAAAATAGAGGCTATTATAACAATAGTTGGACCAGTGGCTGTATTAATGTAATAGGATAATATAAGTCCTAAAACACCTGAGAATATCGATATTATTACTGAAAACAAGTGATATTCTCTAACATTTGATGCGATATTCTTACTCGCTGCAGCTGGTAAGATTAGTAGTGCATTAATTATTAATATACCTATCCACTTTATAGACAACATTACTATTACTGCTATTATTACCACAAACAAATTATCTAATAACCTGATTCTTATATTTTTACTTCTTGCTAATGATTCATTAATACTCATGGCATGTAGCTTATTAAAAGCAAGCAACCAAAATCCAATAGTAATTATAAAAGTAACAAGTAAATAAACTATCTCTTTTGAAGAAATACTTAGTATATCCCCTACTAAAAGACTAGAATACTGTGAGAAATTACCACCCATTGAAAGTATCATCAAACCTATAGCCACACTAAAGGAAGCAAAAACTGATATTATTGTGTCTGTAGATAATGTTTTCTTCCTTTTAATTGCATTTAATAGTAAGGCAAATATAACTGCATATGTAACCATAGATAGATTAACATCGCTTATGCCAAACAATAGCCCAATTGCAATTCCTGTAAGTGCTGAATGACCTAGAGAATCAGAGAAAAATGCCATTTTATTATTGACTATCATTGTTCCTAAAATTCCGAATAAAGGTGTGATTATTAGAATTGAAAGGAGAGCATTTTTCATAAAGTCATATTCTACCCATGAGAAGGGTAACAAGTTTTCAAGTATTTCATAAATTATATTCATAAAAATACCGCTCTTTCCTATTTTGTGAGCTACTCACGACTAAAGTCACGAGTGTACGTGGCTCATTCATCAAAATGTATTTAATAATTGATTTTAGTTGTTATACATACCCAAAGACCTTCTTAAATTCATCACTAGCAAGAACCTCTTCAGGAGGACCTTCTTTAACAATTGTCTTATCTATCAAAATCACATGATCAGAATACTTTCTAACG
>CAZOSE010000139.1:0-5915 GCA_964582385.1 uncultured Lachnospiraceae bacterium | reverse complement strand
AATGGCATTTTTCTTAAGTATTATGGTAAGAGTTTAGAAAAACCTGATTTTGTAATCAATAGATCAAGATATCCGCTACTTACAAAGCATATGGAAGACATGGGCCTTAAAGTTTTTAATAATTTTAAGGTGGCAGATATATGTAATGATAAGGCTAAAACATACCAATACATTTCCAGGCTAAAAATACCAATAATAGACACGAATTTTGTTAATGCTGAGGAACAAAATAATGCTCTTGATAACCTTGAAAAACCAACCATTATAAAAAGTGTTTCAGGTCATGGAGGAAATGAAGTATACCTATATGACCCAACTAAGGATAATGTAGAAAAAAAGAAAAAGATATTATCAGACTTGAAAAAAACAGATATAGTTATACAACCACTAATTGGAAGTAGGGGACAAGACCTAAGGGTATATATAATTGGTAAAACAATAATTGCTGCTATTCTTAGAACGGCAAAAGAAGGATTCAAATCAAACTATTCCCTTGGTGGAGATGTAAGGACTTACCAACTATCACCAAAGGAAGAGGACATCGTAAAATCAATTATATATGCATTTGATTTTGGCTTGGTCGGCATAGACTTTTTAATCGATGACGATGATAGTCTGGTTTTTAATGAAATTGAAGATGTTGTTGGAGCAAGGATGCTCTACCAATGTACCGACATTAACCTTGTTAAATTATATCTAGAACATATATTAGCTAATATATAAGCAAGGGTGCTTAGGTTTTAACCAATTTATGTTTGGTTAGAACATAAAGTTTGTCCTATATTATATATTATCTAAGACTTTAAATATTTCATCTGGAGAGTCAATTATGTAGTCGGCACCTTCCTCTTGGAGAACTTTACGTCCACGAAATCCCCAAGAAACTCCTATACATGGGATACCAAGATTATGTGCAGTCTTAACATCCACATCGGAATCACCTACGTATATGCATTCTTCCTTATTGGAATCTAGTTCTTTAATAGCTGCAAGCAAAGTGTCAGGTGCAGGTTTTCTTTTTACAAGAGGACTTTCTCCAATAGCAACTTCCAAATAGTCTGAAAAATACTTTTTACATAGTACTTTTACAGCTGAATCAAACTTATTAGAAGCAACCCCAAGTTTATAATTTTTATTCTTTAACTTTTCTAACATACTGGTAATGCCCTTGTAGGGACTGGTTTTATTATCACTATTAGCTGAGTAGTGATTACGGTAAATTTGGACACATTCTTCTAATTGAACTTTTGAAATGTTAGAAGGAACAGCTTTTGATATTAAGTGATTTGTCCCATTTCCTATAAAACTATTAACTTCCTCTAAAGTTCGTTCAGGAAAACCACATTCTCTAAGGGCAAAATTGGTACTATCTGCAATATCTTCTAAAGTATTTAATAAGGTTCCGTCTAAATCTAATATTATAGTATTATATTTCATTAAGTTATGAGTATCTTATCGATGATTAGAATCAAGATTTAAGAAACTCAAATTCACCACCTTTTTCTTTTAATATATATAATTATAGCTTATAATAGGTATAAAATGAAGGATTAAGTGTTTTGTGGGTATTAAGGAAAGTATTATTTAAAGGAAAATACTTTTCATGATAATTATAATTAATTTTGTTATAATAGAAAAAACTGTTTATTAGGAGGGTCTAATTGAATGAAAAGTGACATTGAAATAGCAAGAGATGCCAAGTTACAGCCAATAAGTGAAGTTGCTAGTAAGTTAGGTTTAGAAGAAGATGATTTAGAGTTATATGGAAGGTATAAGGCTAAATTCTCCAACGAATTAATAAACCGAGTAAAAGATAATAAAGACGGCAAATTGGTACTGGTATCTGCAATCAATCCAACACCAGCAGGAGAAGGCAAAACCACAACAACTGTTGGCCTAGGACAAGCACTTAATTTGTTAGGGAAAAAGTCAATAATAGCACTTAGAGAACCTAGTTTAGGTCCATGTTTTGGTTTAAAAGGTGGTGCTGCTGGTGGCGGTAATGCACAAGTAGTGCCAATGGATGATCTTAACTTACATTTTACTGGAGATTTCCATGCAATTACATCTGCAAACAACTTATTAGCAGCTATGCTAGATAATCATATTCACCAAGGAAATATTTTAAACATAGACCCAAACAAAATAGTTTGGAAAAGATGTTTAGATATGAACGATAGGGTTTTAAGAAATATAGTTGTTGGTCTTGGCCGTAAAGAAGACGGGATAGTAAGAGAAGACCACTTTATAATAACAGTTGCTTCTGAGATAATGGCAATACTTTGTCTATCAGAAGATATGAATGATTTAAAAGTAAGATTAGGTAATATAATAGTTGCCTACACTTATGATGATAAGCCTGTTTTTGCAAGGCAAATAAATGCTACCGGATCTATGGCAGCACTTTTAAAAGATGCTATGAAACCTAATCTAGTACAGACTCTAGAGAATACTCCAGCTATTATTCACGGAGGCCCATTTGCAAACATAGCCCATGGTTGTAATAGTCTAAGAGCTACCAAGCTAGCACTAAAACTTTCAGATGTTGTTGTTACAGAGGCAGGTTTTGGAGCTGATTTAGGGGCAGAGAAGTTCCTAGATATCAAAAGCCGTATCGGCAACTTAAAGCCAGATGCAGTTGTTTTAGTAGCGACGATACGTGCCTTAAAATACAACGGAGGAGTAGCAAAAGACAAGTTAAGTAAAGAAAATCTAGATGCACTAAAAGAAGGTATAGTTAATTTAGAAAAACATATAGAAAACATTAAAAAATATAAGATTCCATTAATTGTTACCCTAAATAAATTCATCACAGATACAGAAGCTGAACTATCATTTGTAGAAGAGTCATGCAAGGAACTTGGATGTGAATTTGCCTTGTCTGAAGTTTGGGAGCATGGTGGAAAGGGCGGATTAGATTTAGCTAGCAAACTGCTTACCACTTTAGAAACAAAAACTAGCCATTTCCAACCTCTTTATGAAGACGAATTACCATTACAAGAAAAGATAGAAGTAGTAGCAAGGGAAATATATGGTGCTAATTCTGTAACATATGAAAAAACAGCCCTTAAGGAACTTAAGAAAATTGAAGGCTACGGTTATGGCAACCTTCCTGTATGTATTGCAAAAACTCAGTATTCACTTTCTGATGACCCTACAAAGCTTGGAAGACCAAAGGATTTTGATGTTAATGTACGTGAAGTTTATGTTTCTGCAGGAGCAGGCTTTATAGTTGCCCTGACTGGTAACATTCTTACCATGCCAGGACTGCCAAAAAGGCCAGCAGCTGAAGATGTTGATGTTAATGATGATGGATTAATTACTGGCTTGTTCTAGGAGAACTTTGAGCTTTTAGAAAAGTTGCATAAATTATAATTTGCTTATATGGAGGTAAAGATTATGAAAGATCCTATTCAAAAGTATTTTAAAATTGGAACAATTCAATGGATGAGTCATCCACCAAAGGATTATGATTTATTAAATTCAATAAAACAAATTGTTTGTGATGATTATTTTGATGCAATTGAAATAACTCAAATTAAAGATGATGATACAAGGGCAAAAGTTAAAAAAATGCTAGACCAATCTCATATGACAGTTTGCTACGGAGCCCAACCTAGATTATTAGGACCAAAATTAAATCCTAATGATATTAATGAAGAAGGAAGAAAAGCGGCTGAAGCAACTTTAATGGAAGCAATTGATGAAGCAGAGTATCTTGGAGCAAAAGGAGTTGCCTTTTTAGCAGGTAAATGGGAAGAAGAAACAAAAGATGAAGCATATGCACAACTTCTTAAAACAACAAGAAATCTATGTGATTATGCAGCTACAAAAGACATGATTATTGAATTAGAAGTATTTGATTTTGATATGGACAAAGGAGCCTTAATTGGGCCAGCTCCTTATGCGGCTAAGTTTGGTGCTGATATGAGAACAAGTCATAGTAACTTTGGACTTATAGTTGATTTATCTCATTTCCCAACAACTTATGAATCGTCTAAGTTTGTGGTTCAGGTTTTAAGGCCATATATTACACATTTACACATTGGTAATGCAGTAGTAGAAAAAGGCAAAGACGCTTATGGTGATTTACATCCACGCTTTGGTTTCCCAAATAGTGCTAATGATGTAGATGAATTAGTGGATTTCTTTACAGTACTAAAGGAAGAAGGTTTCTTTAATAAGAAAAATCCTCTTGTAATGTCATTTGAAGTACAACCCTTTGGTGATGAAGATGGAGATATTATTATGGCAAATACAAAACGTGTTATTAATAGAGCTTGGGCTTTATTGGAAGACTAAAAGTTATTGGAGAAAACACAAGTTAAGTAAATAATTTATCAAAACTATAATCTTTAAAGTACTTATGAAAGGATGTGTTTAATATGAAAATAGTTGTATTAGATGGTTATACAGAAAACCCAGGAGACTTATCCTGGAGTGGTTTGGAGGCTCTTGGAGACCTAACAGTTTATGATAGAACACCAGAAGATAAAATTGTAGAAAGAATCGGAGATGCCAGTGTAGTTTACGTAAATAAAGCTCCTATTACAAAAGAGACAATTAAATCATGTCCTAACTTAAAGTTTGTTGGAGTACTTGCTACAGGTTACAATGTAGTTGATGTAGAAGCAGCAAAAGAAGCAGGAATTATTGTTTCTAATGTTCCAACTTACGGAACTGATGCTGTTGCCCAATATACAATAGCATTAATTTTAGAATTAGCTCATCATATAGGGGAGCATTCAGATTCTGTTAAAAGAGGAGACTGGACAAACAATCCTGATTGGACATATTGGCTTCACCCATTAGTTGAACTAGCAGGGAAAAATTTAGGTGTTATTGGATTTGGTAGAATAGGTCAAAGGACTGCAGAAATTGCCCAAGCATTAAAAATGAATATATTAGCATATAGCAGGAATCCAAACAAGGAATTGGAAAGTGATACATTAAAATATGTTAGTTTAGATGAATTATATGCAGATTCTGACATTATTACCTTACATGTACCACTATTTCCATCCACAGAAGGTATGATTAACAAAGACTCTATAGCTAAAATGAAGGATGGAGTTATGATAATTAATGATTCAAGAGGTCCATTGATTGTTGAAGAAGACCTAAGAGATGCTCTTAATTCTGGTAAGGTAGCTGGGGCAGCTGTTGACGTTGCATCAACTGAGCCAATACAAATGGATAACCCTTTAATGGATGCTAAGAATATAATTATTACACCTCATATTGCATGGGCACCAAAGGAATCTAGGCAAAGACTTATGGATGTAGCTGTTGAGAATTTAAGGGCATTTATTGCTAGGAAGCCTCAAAACGTAGTCAATAAATAGTCAATAAATGTACTAATATTGAATTAAGTAGTAGAGATAAATATTAATATAAAAATGAATAGTTAGATTAATATACAATTAGCCCTATAATCCATATAATTTATGGATTATAGGGCTAATATTTTAATGTTTAAAGGCTTGTTCACAATAAACGCAGCGATAAAGTCGTCTGTCTTTATTAGTTAACTTAAAAATGTGGGGTAAGTCCTGCTCTATAGAAGTGATACATCTAGGGTTTTTACATTTAATAATATTAGTAACTTCTTTTGGTAGGCTAGGAGTAAACTTATCAACAATATGACCATTTTTAATGATATTAATAGTAATATCTTGGTCTAAAACACCTAGTACATTTAGCTCTATTTCTAGAAAACCTTCGATTTTAATAATATCTTTTTTACCCATCTTACGACTTTTTGCATTTTTTATTATTGCAACACTATAATCTAACTTCTCTAAATTAAGGTAATAATAAATATCCATTGAATTTCCGGCTCTGATGTGATCAATTACAATGCCATTAGCAATTTCATCAATATTTAACATACTCACACCTCCACCTCCAACAAC
>CAZOSE010000138.1:2882-5928 GCA_964582385.1 uncultured Lachnospiraceae bacterium | reverse complement strand
AATAACTTACAAAATATTCTACTGCATTATCAGGAAAAAACTCTTTAAACTCTCCATAAAGTTGGGCTGCTAAAGTTTTATTATGAGCAATTACAATCGTCGGCCTATCAAGAGCCTCAATAACATTAGCCATTGTAAATGTCTTACCTGAACCTGTTACACCAAGCAAAGTTTGAAATTGGTTTCCTTCTTTATAGCCTTTAACAAGTTGCTCTATTGCCTCTGGTTGATCACCAGTAGGTTCAAAATCTGAAACAAGCTTAAAATTGCCCATACCTGCCATCCTCTCTATACTTTATAAGTAAATAAAATCAATATAAATATATCATCTATTTAAACGCTAATATAAGCTGCTTTAAACAATTGTTATATTATTACAAATAAACATTAATAGCTAATATATATAATTCTAGTACTATAGAATATAACATACTATTAGAAGAATTACAATATTTTTCGAATGTCTGTTCCCTTATCTTTTCCTTAAATTTTGAAAAAATGTGCAAAAGAAAGAAGATTCTCTTTCTTTGCACATTTAAAATATCAAATATAAATATTAAACTTATAAATACACTAACATTTTCAACAAAGCAAATGATAAAAGAAATCATTTAAGATAACATATTACAATTTCCTACTATTATTTCGCAATTAATCCTTCTAATACTTCAATTCCTTTTTGTAATTGATTATCTTCTTCTTTTTCTATTACAACTTTCTGTCTTAATTCTTCATTTAATTCCACTTCTACATCTGGACTTATGCCAACTTCATGTATATCCCTACCATTAGGGGTAAAGTATTTGGATACTGTTACCTTAACAGCTGTTTCATCTGAAAGGGGGAATATAGACTGGACAATACCCTTACCAAAGGTTGTGGTTCCAACTACAGTTCCTATCTCATAATCTTGAACTGCTCCAGCAAATATTTCAGATGCACTTGCACTATTGCCATTTGTTAAAACAACAAGTGGTTTATTAAAGTATTCTTTAGCATCAGATTTTATTTCTTCTCGCTTACCATATTTGTCCTCTGTAAATACAATTAAACCTTCAGGTAATAAACGGTCTAACATAAGAGTAACTGAATCTAGTAATCCTCCAGGATTATTACGTACATCTATGATCAATCCTCTTTGACCTTGTTTATCTAGTTCATTAATTGCATTTCTAAATTGAGCTACGGTTACTTTATCAAATTCCGAAATCGCTATATATCCAATCTGGTTATCAAGCATGGTATGTTCAATTGTTGGTACTTCAATTTTTCTTCTTGGTACCGAAAACTCAAGTTCATCATTTACACCTTCACGGATGATAGTTATTTGTGCATTAGTCCCTTCTGGGCCCTTTATCTTACTTACCACCTCTGTTAGATCAATCCCTGTAACTTCCTCACCTTCTACCTTGTAAATTATATCTTCTGGAAGTAAGCCAACCTCATATGCCGGGCTAGATACAAATGGTTTCACTATTTTAATAATACCAGTTGTTACATCTTGGCTAACAGTAGCACCTATTCCAAAATATATACCACTTGAAGACTCCATTAATACTTTGTATTCTTCTTCTGTATAATAAGTAGAATAAGGGTCTCCGATGCCTGCAACATAACCCTTGTACATTCCTTCTAAAAGATCAGTTGCCTCCACATCATCTATATAATACTTCTTTATTAAGTTATCTATCCCTTGTAACTTACCTACAACTTCATCTACATTTTTACTTGTTCCATCTTCTGTCTTTTGTAAACTAAAGTTATTATTAAAAATATTATTACCTAGCAGTTTATTAGCTCCAAAACCTACAGTAATTATTAAGACTGCTCCTGCCAAGCCTGTTAAAAAACCAGCCCAAAATTTACTTTTCATGAAAAATCATTCCTTTTTATTATTTTAAATAGTTTAGAGGATTAACTTTTGTGCCGTTTTTTATTACATCTAAATGTAAATGTGGTCCAGTTGACACACCTGTAGAACCAATCTTTGCAATTGTTTGACCTTTGCTAACATTATCTCCTACTTTAGCAACAATTGATGAGCAATGAAGATATTGACTTTGTAAACCATTACCATGGCTAACTACTATATAGTTTCCAGATGCCCAGTTTCTAGATACTACCGTTACTACACCTGAGTCAATAGCAACTATACTACTTCCATGAGAAGCCCCAATATCTATTCCCCTATGATATGTACTTGCTCCAGCCGTAGGCTGTTTACGTGTTCCAAAGTAAGATGTAATTCTTCTACTAGACGGAACAGGCCAAGTATAGCTACCTGTGCCAGTATTACTTCCTCCATCATCATTGGTGTCTTTTTGTGAAGTATCTTTTTTGTTCGAGCCTGACTCTTGTTTCTTTTGTTCTTCTCTTTTTTTTCGCTCTTGCTCTTGCCTGCGTTTTAATTCTTCTTCGGCTCGTCTTCTCTCTTGTGCTTCTATTTTTTCTATTTCTGCAATCTTCTCTTTTAGTTGAGTGTTGTAGTCGCTAGATACGGCCCTTGCATCACTAATATTAAGCTCCTGGTTAGCAAGCTCAGTATTCTTAGCTTGAACTAACTTCTCAACTCCATCTTGCTCAATTTCAAGTTCTTGATACATTATATTCAAATCTGCAACCCTAGCTTCTAGTTCTTCCTCTTTATCAACTACTAGCTGAGTTGCCTTTATGTACTCATCATAAAGTTTATTATCATATTCTGTAATTTTTGAACGTATTTCAATTTGATTTAAGAATTCAGCAATGTCTTTAGATTCTACTAATATATCAAGAAAAGAAGGTTCTCCATTCTCATAAATATAGCGAATACGCTTACTCATTACTTCATACTGTTTTTCTTCGCTGGCTTTGGCTGTTTCTAATTCTTCCTTTGTAATCTCTAACTCAATCTCGGCCTCTTCTACTTCTAGAGTAAGCTGATTCATCTCTTGTGTCAAAGCATTTAGTTGTTCATCTAATTGTTCTATATAGTTAATTATATTAGTTTTTTGTTGTTCTAATGCAGCTATTTTTTCATCAATCTCTTTTTTCTTATTCTCCAGAT
>CAZOSE010000138.1:0-2872 GCA_964582385.1 uncultured Lachnospiraceae bacterium | reverse complement strand
GAATAAGAAGATCAGCGTCATGGCGATAATCCCGATCCCTCCATAGATCAGATAGTCAAATTCATCCTGGTAGTCGGAAAAGCGCTTTCCCCGCTTGTCCTCGATGCGCTGAACCACCACCCGCTTTTTCTTATTCTCCAGATTGGACTTTTCTCGTCTTACTGCCTCAAGTCCTGTTGCACCAATGGAAACAGAGAAAGAGCCTAATACCATTATAGCCACTAAAATAATTAGTATTCCTTTTCTTCCTAGCTTTTTCACGTTATGAAACCTCCACTTGACGTATCTGTCTTTTAACTGTTGTAAAGCTACCTAAAAACCCAATTCCTATACCAACAATTAGAATCACAGGTAGTAAGAATTTGAAAACTTCTGATATATCTACAAATACCACCATACTAAAAATGCTTGTATACTTACTCGAAATATACTTTAATACGTTGTCATATACTAAATATAATATAAATAAGGGAATAATGGATCCAATTATTCCAATCATTATCCCTTCTATTATAAAGGGTCCACTTATGAATCTATCGGTTGCCCCCAGTAGTTTCATAATAGATATTTCATCTTTTCTTGCAGTTACTCCCATTATTACAGATGAGTTAATAAGAAAAACAGAAACAGAAATTAGAATAACAATAATTGATACAGATATAATAGCAATTATAGAGTTAATATTAGAAAATGTATTTGCAATACTTTCAGAATAGTTAACTTTTCTAACTCCGTCTAGGTTTTGTGCATATTCTACTAATGTAGCCTGAGATTCTGCATCATGAAGATAAACAGTATAGGAATCAGAATCAGCTAAGGGATTATCTTCCCCAAAGCTTTCTACTAATTCCTCACTTAAATACTCTTCTTTATATTTTTGCCAGGTTTCTTCTCCCGAAACAAATTCTATAGATTCGACTTCTTCTCTATTAGCTAGTTCATCACCAATATCATCGATTCTAGCCTCGCTTATATCTTCATCGAAAAACACTGTTATACCTACTGACGTTTCGGCCGCCTTTATTACACTTTGAAAATTCACTACAACAAAAAACAGTATTCCAAAAAGGAATAGACTAGCCGTAATTGTACCAATTGAAGCCAAAGAATACATCCGGTTTCGCCAAATGTTATTAGTTCCTTCCTTCATACTGTAAGTCAACGTTCTATAAGTCATTAGAATATCCACCTTTTTGTTCATCACTAACTAATTTGCCCCTATGCAAAGTTATTACTCTTATTAATATCATTTAACAAATTCATTATTTCAATGGAATTGCTAGGGTCTAGGTTGCCTGTAGGTTCATCAGCAAGTAAAATAAGAGGATTATTAACAAGGGCCCTTGCTAATGCTACTCGTTGCTGTTCTCCTCCAGATAATTCATTGGGGAAGGAATTATACTTTTCTATAAGGCCCATAGAAGAGAGCATAGCAGGAACCCTTCGTTTAATAACTGAAGTGGGAGTATCTACTACTCTCTGTGCAAATGCAACATTCTCATACACATTCCTATCAGGGAGTAGACGAAAGTTTTGAAATACTACTCCTAAGTTCCTACGATGCTTTGATACTTGTCTTGAACGAAGCCTTGACAAGTCTTTACCTTCTACGTATATTCTTCCTTCTGTTGGTTCTATTTCTTTTAATAAGAGTTTAATTAAGGTTGATTTTCCAGAACCACTGGCTCCAACAATAAAAACAAACTCTCCTTTATTTATTTTTATATTAATGTCATCAAGAGCTCCTATGTCTTTTTGATATAGTTTTTTGACCTTATCTATGCAAATTATAGGATTTTCTTTTTCTTGTGTATTTTTATCTGTTTGTATATCTTTTTCAAAAGGATTAAACTTGTTCATTTTAATACTCCTGAGACTCCATATATTTCATATATTGTACAACCATTAAGGCAATCTTAAATGTAATTGCATCATCAAACACTCTAAGATCTAAACCTGTGCTCTTTTGTAACTTATCAAGACGATATACTAGTGTGTTTCTGTGAATATATAGTTGTCTTGATGTTTCAGATACGTTTAGGCTGTTTTCAAAGAATTTATTAATGGTAACTAGGGTTTCATCGTCAAACTCATCTGGAGATCTTCCTTCAAATATTTCACGAATAAACATCTTACATAAAGATATAGGTAGTTGATAAATTAAACGCCCAATTCCCAGACTATTATAGCCAACAATATTGTCTTCACTGTAGAATATCTTACCTACATCTAGGGCCATTTTTGCTTCTTTATAAGATCTAGAAACGTCCTTAATTTCTTCAACCATTGTACCATAAGCCACTCGAACTTGAGTCATAACTTCAGTGTTAAGCATATCTAATATTACTCTTGCTGTTTTGCTAACATCTTCGTAAGTATGGTCTTCCTTTAAATGTTTAACTAAGATAATATTCTTTTCATCTACAGCTGTAATAAAGTCCTTTGATTTAGAGCCAGTTGAGAATATACTTCTTAATGTCTCTAAAGAATTAGTATCCTTTTCATTTCTTGTTTCTATTAGATATACAACTCTTTTAGAATCAGTATCTATATGAAGTTTTTTTGCTCTATTATATATATCTACTAATAGTTATCTTTATCATATCTTTCTTTGTAAGCTACTAATAAAGTCTGGATGTTAAATGATGCTATCTTTCCAACCATATATACGTCATCACTATCACCTTTTGCTAAGATTACAAATTCTAGTTGGTTTTCATCAAAAACCTTGAAAAACTGTACCCCTTGTAAAACCTGACTATCCGCTGGTGATTCAACAAATGCTAAAACAGCACTTTCATATTCCTCACTATTGTTTAATGTTGTAGCGAGTGTCTTACCCTCTGTATCCATTACACATAGCTCTACACGG
>CAZOSE010000137.1:0-5943 GCA_964582385.1 uncultured Lachnospiraceae bacterium | reverse complement strand
AAAAACAATTACAAAGTCTAAATTAATATTTGCAAACTAAAGAAACTATCAAATGACACAACTTAAAAATGGAGGATAATATGTATCAAGAACAAATAGAAAAAGCAAAAGAACATTTTGGTAAACTTCTAGCAGAACAACTTCAAAGGGTAGAATCAATGAAAAAGGAAGGAGATTTCCTAGACTACTCAAAACTTGATAAGATTATTATAGGAGTTTGTGGTGGAGACGGAATTGGACCTGCAATTACAGGACAAGCACAAAGAGTTCTTGAGTATCTACTTGATAAGGATGTTAAGGCTGATAAGGTTGAATTTAGGACAATTGAAGGACTTACAATTGAAAGAAGAGCAGCCGAGAATGTGGCAATTCCTGATGATGTATTAGCAGAGTTAAAAGAATGTCATGTGATTTTAAAAGGACCTACAACTACTCCTAGAAAAGGAGATCCATGGCCAAATGTAGAAAGTGCTAATGTGGCAATGAGAAAAGAACTAGATTTATTTGCTAATGTTAGACCTGTAAGTATACAAGAAGAAGGAATCGACTGGACTTTTTACAGAGAAAACACAGAAGGATCCTATGCTGTAGGTAGTAAGGGAATTAATGTTACCAAAGATTTAGGAGTTGACTTTACAGTAGTTACTTCACAGGGAACCCAAAGAATTATCCGTGCAGCATTTGACTTTGCAAAGGCTAATGGAAAAACAAAAGTAACAGCTGTAACAAAAGCAAATATAATTAAAACTACTGATGGTAAGTTTTTAGATTTCTTCTATGAAATTGCAAAAGAATATCCAGGTATTGAAGCTGATGACTGGTATATTGATATTATGACTGCAAAGTTAGTAGACGAAAAACGTAGAAAGGACTTCCAGGTAATGGTATTACCTAATCTATATGGGGACATCCTTACAGACGAAGCTGCTGAGTTTCAAGGTGGTGTAGGTACTGCTGGTAGTGCTAATATAGGTAAAAGATATTCCATGTTTGAAGCTATTCACGGATCTGCACCAAGAATGGTTGATGAAGGAAGGGATATTTATGCTGACCCTTCAAGCGTTATTAGAGCAGGAGCTATGTTACTTGGGCACTTAGGATATAAGGCGGAATCTGATAAGCTTTATAAGGCTCTTGATACTTGTAGCGAAGAGAAGAAGTTAGTTATAACTGGTAGAGATACAGGTGCTACTAGTGCAGAATATGCAGATTATATAATGGAGACTATTGAAAGTCTTTAGTAGAGATATAAATTCTTAATAAGAGTTACCAATAAGGCATAGAATAAGGGCAGATAAGCATCTGCCCTTAAATTTTTTGTTCGATTTTGTATGAGAATATTATAAGTCCTGTATATAGTTATAGACTGATATATAATTGTAAAGGCATTATAACTTAGATGCTATATCTTCCCACTGTTCAAGTAGTATCTCTAGCTTATGGTCGATTTCTTTCTTTTCATTATTAAGTTCAACTAACTTATCTACATTAGTGTAAACTTCTTCTAAGGTTAAAGCGTTATTTATTTCTTCACTGCGTTTTTCCAGATTCGAGATATCCTCTTCAGTTTGTTTTAATTCGTTTTGAAGTTTTCTTAACATTGCTTGTTCTTCTTTATGTTGTAACCAATCCTGCTTTCCACTTGGGCTTGTATCGTTATCATTTAGGGGATTTGATGAATTGGTGTGGCTAGATTTAGATCCATCTAGTAAATTACCAGCTAGTATTGTCTTTTCTAAATCAGTCTTCTTCTCGGAATAATAATCATAATTACCTATATAATTAATAATTGAATAATTTGTAAGATCTAGAATTCTCGTCGCAGTTTTATTAATAAAGTAGCGGTCATGTGAGACATATAGGACTGTACCCGTATATTTGTTTATGGCATTTTCTAAAACCTCTTTAGAAGTGATATCTAAATGGTTTGTAGGCTCATCTAATATAAGGAAGTTGGCTTCTGATAACATTAACTTTGCTAGGGCAACACGCCCCCTTTCTCCACCACTAAGATCCTTTATTTGCTTAAAAACATCATCACCAGTAAATAAAAAGGAAGCGAGAACATTTCTTACTGAGGTATTGTTAAGATAAGGATATTCATCTTGTATTTCTTCAAAAATAGTATTATCTAAGTCTAAGAGTTCTTGCTCTTGATCATAATAGCCTATTCTTACTTTTTCGCCTAATCGAACATCACCTTTGTCCGCTTTTTCCAATCTATTAATAATTTTTAGAATTGTTGATTTGCCTGTACCATTATTACCTATGATTGCAACGTGTTCACCTCTTTTGATTTCAAAGCTAATATCCTTAAAAAGAGTAAGGGTACCATAGGATTTCGATAAATTAGTTACGCTAAGAACATCGTTTCCGCTTTTTATACTGGGTTCAAATTGAATTGACATTGAATCATCAAATTCATAAGGCTTTTCGATTTTATCGATTTTATCTAATACCTTCTCCCTACTTCTAGCCCGTTTAACGGATTTCTCCCTATTAAACGAACGAAGTTTAGTGATAACCTCTTCTTGGCGTTTGATTTCTTTTTGTTGGTTTATATAATGTTTTAACATAGCTTCATGTTCATGGGCCTTTTTAATAGAAAAAGAAGAGTAATTACCGTTATAAACATTAGCAACCTTGTTTTCTATTTCAACTACTTTTGTTACAACTTTATCTAAAAAGTACCTATCATGAGCGATAATAATAACAGCACCTTTATAATTAGCAAGAAAGGATTCTAGCCATGTTATTGTTTCTAAATCCAGGTGATTGGTAGGCTCATCTAGTAGTAATAAATCAGGTGTACTAAGGAGTAGTTTTCCTAGGGCGACTCTAGTTTTTTCACCTCCGGACAGGTTATCAACCAAGTTGTCGAAAGTCTCCTCACTAAAACCTAATCCCTTTAAAACACCTACAACTTCACTTTTATATGCGTATCCATTTTTAGATTCAAACTCATGAGTAAGTCTTGAATAGGTTTCTAACATATTCTCTAAGGAAGCCCCCGTAACTGACTTCATATCAATTTCAAGTTGTCTAATGGACTTTTCTAAATTAATTATATGCTGTTTAACACTTAGCATCTCTTTATGTAGTGAGTTACTTGAAGTAACCGCTTCGTGCTGGGCTAAGTAGCCAACCTTGCAATCTTTTGCTAGAGTAACTGTTCCATAATCAGCCGATAATTCATTTAGAATAATCTTAAAAAGAGTAGACTTACCAGCTCCATTCATCCCAACAACAGCAACTTTCTCGTTATCGTTAATTTGAAAGGTTACTTTATCTAGGACATTTGTTATACCAAAACTTTTCCCAATATTATTAACTGAAAGTATCATATCATTCTCCATTGTATAGCAATTTAATAGGCACCATTATAAACACTGTATAGGTTAGGCCTAAACACTAACTAATATTGTAGCATTCAAATCATATTGTAGCAAATATATTTTATTACTAATAGAGAAATACCAATAGAGAAATAATCAATTTGTGATTTTAAAAGTATGATAAAAATTAAAATTCTACTCTATAAGAGTATTTCAGGGTAAATTGAAGTAAAAGAGACAAACAAATGCAAAAATATCTCGTATAGAATTGACAATTTATTGACAATCCAATATAATTAATTTGAGTTATAGATTTACTAATTATTTGTAAGGAGGAAACTAAAGTGGCAGAAAATATATCTTCCGCAGTTATAGGTCGTTTACCTAGGTATTTTAGGTATTTAGGTGATTTAAAAGAATCAGGTGTAGTTCGTATATCTTCACAAGAGTTAAGTAAAAAGATGAATGTTACAGCGTCACAAATCCGTCAAGATTTTAATAACTTTGGTGGCTTTGGTCAGCAAGGGTATGGCTATAACGTGGAACTTTTATACAATGAAATTGGTAAAATACTAGGTTTAGATAAAAACTTTAATATGATAATTATAGGTGCAGGTAACTTAGGGCAGGCAATTGCTAACTATAGAGATTTCGAAAGAAGAGGATTTAGTTTAGTAGGAGTTTTTGATGTTAATCCTAAGTTAGAAGGCATTTCAATTAGAGATATTCCAATTCTTACCATAGATAAGTTAGAGGATTTTATTAAAAACAATCAGGTTCAAATTGCAGCTTTAACTATACCTAAGCCTCAAGCTCCAGCTATTGCAAGGGAACTTGTAGATTATGGAGTTAAAGCAATCTGGAACTTTGCACCTGTTGACCTTAATTTACCAGACGATATTATTGTTGAAAACGTTCATTTGGCAGAAAGTCTAATGCAGCTTTCTTATGCATTAACTGCTCAAGAAAGAGAGAACAAAGAAATTTCAGAAATCTAGAACTATAAAACAGATAATGTTACGTAAACATAATATAATATTGTATAATAAAATAACCGACAATATATTTTGTCGGTTTTATTTTAATCAAATTATAAGGAGTTTGTATGGTAGTTGCGATAGGTACTGATTTAATTGAAGTTAATCGTGTATTAAGGGCTTGTAAAAAGACTTCTTTTCAAGAAAAGATATTTACTCAAGCTGAAATAGAACTATGTATAAATGATTCTGTAAAGTTTTCAGATAATTTTGCAGTGAAGGAAAGCGTTTCAAAGATGTTGGGAACAGGATTTCGTGGAATTAAACCAATTGAAATTGAAGTGCTTAGAGATTCTCTTGGAAAACCATATGTTAATTTATACGGAAAAAGTTTAGAAAAAGCTAATGAGCTTGGAATAAAGAAAGTATTTGTTACTATATCCAATACTAAAGATTATAGTCTGGCTTTTGTTGTTGGTTCTACAGGAGGTGAATAACTTTGAATCGAGTTTTAGATGCATGGTCTATGAAGGAACTTGATAATTACACAATTAATCAAATAGGTATACCTTCAATGGTATTAATGGAAAGAGCTGCCCTAGCAGTAGCGAACTGTATAGTAAAACATATTAAGAAAGATGACAAGATCCTGGCAGTTTCTGGAACAGGCAATAATGGTGCAGATGCTATTGCGGCTGCAAGGATTTTAATATTACAAGGATATGATGTAGACATAGTCCTTGCTGGTGATATTGATAAGTGTTCTGTGGAATCTATTAAACAAATTAATATTGCAAAGAATTTGGGCATATCTTTATACAATAATGTTAATATAAAGGAATATACTATAATAATAGACGGTATGTTTGGGATTGGATTAAACCAGCCTGTAAGAGGAGAGTTTCTAGATTATATAAAATTAATAAACGATGAGGACAATATGGTTTTTTCTGTTGATATACCATCTGGGCTTTCTGCATCTAATGGTAAACCACTAGGCGGGGCTATAAAGGCTGATTATACAATTACATTTGGTTATAATAAAATAGGTTTAATAATGTATCCAGGTTGTGAGTATGCTGGAGAAGTGATAGTTGCTGATATTGGATTTCCACAGGTGGAAAACCTTGACAAAGACTATGATTTATCAACTAATTACAAATACTATACTTATGATAAGTCTGACCTATCTAAACTACCAAAGCGTCACAATTATTCCCACAAGGGTGACTATGGAAAGGTTCTTGTAATTGCAGGAACAAAAGGTATGAATGGAGCATGTGTCCTTGCTTGTAAGGCTGCTTATCGTGCTGGTGCAGGTCTTGTTAAAGCTCTTGTTCCAGAAGAAAACGCCCTTGCAATGGAAACAATGATTCCTGAAGTGATTCTATCAACTTATAAAAGGGAAAAAGAACTAAATAGCCTAGATAGAGAACAAATTCTAAGGGATATTGAATGGGCAAGTGTTATTGCTATAGGACCAGGCCTTGGAAAAGACAATATATCAAGAGACCTACTTAGGATAGTATTAGAAAATGCAAAAGTACCACTTGTAATCGATGCAGATGGGATAAATATTTTAAGTGAAATGATTAATGAGAGTTTGGATAATAATGATTGTAGTATAGAAG
>CAZOSE010000136.1:0-5975 GCA_964582385.1 uncultured Lachnospiraceae bacterium | reverse complement strand
TAGCTAAGGCTGCAATAGAACATGCCTTAAAGAATAAGAATAACTTAATCATCCTCGATACAGCAGGGCGACTGCATATTGATGAAGATATGATGAGTGAGTTAATAGAGATTAAAGATAGTGTAGAAGTAGACCAAACTGTCTTAGTTGTTGACTCAATGACAGGTCAAGATGCTGTTAATGTATCTGAAATGTTTAACGAAAAGATAGGAATCGATGGTGTTGTATTAACTAAGCTAGATGGTGATACAAGAGGTGGTGCTGCACTTTCAATCAGGGCTGTAACAGGTAAGCCAATTTTCTATTCAGGTATGGGAGAAAAGTTATCCGATTTAGAACAGTTTTATCCTGAGAGAATGGCTTCTAGAATTCTAGGCATGGGAGATATCCTTACATTAATCGATAAAGCTGAAGCTACTCTTGATATAGACGAAGAAAGAGCAAAAGAATTAGAAAAGAAATTTAAGAAAGCAGAATTTGATTTCAATGATTTCTTAGAGCAGATGCAACAAATAAAGAAAATGGGTGGAATAGGAGATATCCTAAAGATGATGCCTGGTATGGGTGGTGGTCAACTAAAAGATATTGATGTTGATGATGGTGCTCTATCCAAGGTAGAAGCTATTATTTATTCTATGACTTTGGAAGAAAGATTAACCCCAGGAGTTATTAATCCGTCACGTAAGCGAAGAATTGCCAAAGGTGCTGGTGTAGACATTAGTGAAGTTAACAAATTAGTAAAGCAATTTGAACAATCTAGAAAGCTTATGAAGCAATATTCAGGCATGTTAGGTGGTAAAGGTAAGAAAAAGGGTATGTTTAATTTACCATTTAATTTATAAGTGTATTGTTTGTTTTAACAAATTTAATATAAATATAAAGTTAGATTTTTTGTTATAACTAATCAATAGAAACAACAATAAGGAGGTGAAAGACAAATGGCAGTAAAAATAAGACTAAAAAGACTAGGCAAAAAGAAAGCGCCTTTCTATAGAATAGTAGTTGCTGACTCACGTTCTCCAAGAGATGGAAGATTTATCGCTGAGATAGGCACATATAATCCAAGAACTAATCCTACTTCTGTAACTATCGATGAGGAAGCTGCAAAAACTTGGTTATCCAATGGTGCACAACCTACAGAAACAGTTGGAAGACTATTTAAACAAGCAGGTATCACTAAGTAATTACACCTATGGAGGTGAAAGTAGTGAAAGAATTAGTAGAAGTTATCGCTAAAGCACTTGTTGATAACCCGGAAGAAGTTAAAGTTAATGAAACAGAAACAGACAAAGCCATAGTTGTTGAGCTAAGAGTTGCTGAAAATGATATGGGTAAGGTTATTGGCAAGAATGGACGAATTGCTAAGTGCATAAGGACTTTAGCTAAAGCATCGGCTGTTAAAGACGATAAGAAAGTAATTGTAGATATAGTAGATTAACAATTATCCAACGAAGTTTGCCTAAGTCAAACTTCGTTGTTTTTGAAATTTCAAATTTAATTTAGGAGTATATAATGGATGATTTATTAAAGGTTGGAACTATTTCTAAGGCCCATGGTATTCGTGGAGAAGTAAAAGTATATCCAACTACTGATGATATAAGACGATTTGATGATCTTTACGATGTTATATTGGATACAGGTAAAGAACTACTATATTTAGAAGTTGAAAGTGTAAAATACTTTAAAAACCAGGCTATTTTGAAGTTTAAAGATATTAATAATATTAATGATATAGAAAAATACAAAGGAAAAGATTTGTTAGTTACCAGAGAGAATGCTGTAGAGCTTGAAGAAAACGAGTATTTTATTACCGATTTAATTGGTGCAAAGATAGTTACCGACAAAGAGGATGAACTAGGAACTCTTACAGAGGTTCTCAAAACAGGGGCTAATGATGTTTATATAGTAAAAACTAAAGAAGGCAAAGAAATACTTCTTCCAGTTATTAAAGAATGTATATTGGATGTTGATATAGAAAAACATCTTATTAAGGTTCATTTAATGGATGGTTTAATCTAAGTCTTCACATATATAGCGGATAGGAGAATACTATGAATTTTCATGTACTAACACTTTTTCCTGAAATGATAGAGCAAGGATTAAGTACAAGCATTACAGGAAGAGCAATGAAGAATGAATTGATTTCATTACAGACAGTAGATATACGTGATTATTCTGAAAACAAACATAATCAAGTAGATGATTACCCTTATGGTGGTGGAGCTGGCATGGTAATGGCTCCAGGACCAGTTCATAGAGCTTATAAGGCTATAGAGCAAGGAGTTATAGAAAGAAGCCCTAAAAGGGAAGAACAGAAGAAACTTCGTGTAATCTATCTTACTCCCCAAGGTAGAGTTTTTAATCAGGCTATCGCAAGGGATTTGTCTAGGGAAGAAGACCTAGTCTTTTTGTGTGGACATTATGAAGGAATAGATGAAAGAGTTTTGGATATGATAGTAACTGATTATATTTCAATTGGTGATTATGTGTTAACAGGTGGAGAATTACCTGCCATGGTTATGATTGATACCATATCTAGATTAGTTCCTGGTGTACTTAGTAATGATGCATCTGCTGAGTTTGAAACTTTCCATAATAATCTACTAGAATATCCCCAGTATACTAGGCCTGAAACCTATATGGATAAAAGTGTTCCTAAGGTTCTTTTATCTGGCCACCATAAGAACATTGAGGATTGGAGAAGGCAGCAATCTTTAATTCGAACTGCAAATATGCGACCTGATTTGCTAGAAAATGTCCAACTTACCAAAGAAGATATAAACCTTCTTGAAAATTATGAAAAAACCAAGAAATAGTTTGCAAATAATGATAAAATATGATAATATAACTAATTGTGAGTAGGGTGGTCCTCTGATACAAGATTGTATTAAGAACATCTAAAATATAAGGAGGTCACAAATGAATAATTACGAAATTATTAAAAGTATTGAAGATGCACAACTAAAGAGTGATGTTTCTGAATTTAATGTAGGTGATACTGTTAGAGTTCACGCAAAGGTTAGAGAAGGTACTCGTGAGAGAATCCAGATTTTTGAGGGTACTGTTCTTAAGAGACAAAACGGTGGAGCAAGAGAAACGTTTACTGTTAGAAAGAGTTCTGGCGGTGTAGGTGTTGAAAGAACTTGGCCTGTACATTCACCAAACGTGGATAAAGTTGAAGTTATAAGAAAAGGTAAAGTTAGAAGAGCTAAACTTAACTACCTACGTGGTAGAGTTGGTAAGAGAGCTAAAGTTAAAGAAAGATTATTCTAATCTCGATTATTTTAAACTTAAATATTCTAATTTTATTTTAATAAAGAAGACTGTATTAGCTTATACATCTTCCATTAAAATACTGTGCAGGGGTGTAATGTTAGAGACGTATTACACTCTTGTACAGTATTTTTTTATAGATTTAATTATTAATTATAGCTACAAAGTCTTGTTTAATATAATAACTTACAATATTGATGTAGACATGAAAACTATAATAATATAAAATGATATAGACTATTAACTAAGTGTTTAAGTGGAGAAAAGCATATGAATGAATATTTTGAGTCAGACCAAAGTAAATTTAATAAGAAATTTATAATAAGAATTCTAATATTTATAGCGCAGATTATTGCTGTTATTTTATTAGCCTATCTAATTGTAAATTATGGACTAGAACGGACCACAGTATATGAAAATTCAATGAATCCTACCCTAGTAGAGGACGACAGAATATTAATTGATAAATTCACATATCGCTTATCCAATCCAAAAAGATTTGATGTAGTAGTTTTTTTGAAAACTGATAAAGAACATAGTTATTATAATATTAAAAGAATAATCGGAATGCCTGGTGAAACAGTTGAAATAAATTCAGGTGGCATATTCATTAATGATAAAAAAATTGAAGAAAAAATAGAAGTAGAAGAAATCGAAAACTACGGATTAGCATCTGAACCTATTATTTTAGATGAAAATGAATATTTCGTTCTAGGAGATAATAGAAACAAGAGCGAAGATAGTAGGTTTGCTAATGTTGGCAATATTTTAAGAGATAACATTTTAGGTAAAGCCTGGATAAGAACAAATGATTTTAACTTTGTAGGAAAACTAAATTTAAAGTAAAAGAATAATGAGGTGAGATACATGATTTTTCAGTGGTACCCTGGACACATGACCAAAACAAAACGTATGATGCAGGAAAATATTAAATTAATTGATGTTGTAATAGAACTAGTTGATGCAAGAGTGCCATTAAGTAGTAAGAATCCAGATATTGACCAAATTGCAGGTAATAAACCTAGAATCATCCTAATTAACAAATATGATTTAGCAGACCCTAATTATACAAAAGAGTGGGAAGAATACTATAAAGACAGAGGATTTCATACTTCACTGCTTAATTCAAAACAAACTAAGGAAGTTGATAAAGTAAAGAATATTATCTTTGAAGCTTGCAAGGAAAGAATAGAAAGAAACCGCAGAAGAGGTATGATAAATAAGCCAATGAGGGCAATGATTGTTGGGATACCTAATGTGGGAAAATCCACCTTCATCAACAGTATAGCAAAAAAGGCTAGTGCTAAAACTGGTAACAAGCCTGGAGTAACAAGAGGTAAACAATGGATAAGGATTAATAAGGACATTGAATTACTTGACACACCAGGAATTCTTTGGCCTAAATTCGAAGATCAAATAGTAGGTCTTCACTTAGCCCTAATTGGTTCCATAAAAGATGAAATATTACAGAGCTATGAGCTTGCTATTAAATTAATAGAATTCATGAAGGAATACTACCCAAGCTACTTAGAAAAGAGATATGAAATTACAATAGATAAAGATCCTGAGGCTATATTAGAAGATATAGCAAGAAGAAGAGGATGTGTAATTAGGGGTGGAGAGCTTGACTTAGACAAGGCATCTAACCTCTTATTAGACGATTTTAGAAATGGTAAATTAGGAAGAATAACACTAGAATTACCAGAACAGGATAAAGATAAAGAGAATTAAGTCAAAGAAAATTAAGGGAAAAGATTAAATTGAATAAAACGATTAAAGAAATAAAAGAAGAATTTGATCTGTTACGACCAGACCAAAATAAAGAAATAAACAATTTAATAAGTAAATATCAATCTGATAGTAGGGCCGGAGTAATAAAACTTGTAGAAAGACAAGTAAGGCTAAAAAAAGAGCAAGAGCAAGAGATTGAACGTACCAAAGAGATGTATTTCTTTGAAAATAAATATAAAGACTACTCCTATATATGTGGTATTGATGAGGTCGGTAGAGGACCTCTTGCAGGACCGGTTATGACAGCAGCAGTAATATTACCAAAGAATTGTGATATATTATACTTAGATGATTCTAAAAAACTATCACAAAAGCTAAGAGAGTCTCTATATGATGTTATTTTACAAAGGGCCGTTTCTTATTCAATTGAAAGTGTAGGTTCTGATAGGATTGATCAGATAAATATTTTACAGGCAACCTTTGAAGCGATGAGAAAGTCTGTTTATAACCTCGAAGTAAAGGCTGATTTAGCTCTTGTTGATGCAGAAACAATACCAAACCTAGATATTAAACAAGTTTCAATAGTAAAGGGAGATTCTAGAAGTATTTCCATTGCAGCAGCAAGTATTGTTGCTAAAGTAACAAGAGATAGACTAATGGTAGCTTACGATAAAATTTACCCGGAATATAATTTTGCTAGTAACAAAGGATATGGGAGCAAAGAACATATTGATGCAATAAAAAAATATGGACCTTGCCCAATACATAGAAGAAGTTTCATAAAAAACTTTATATAAAATCATATAAAGAAGTTTAAGAAGATTTTTGTAAATATTAAAACATAGGTGATGAATCTGAACAAATACAACAAACGAACCCTTGGAGCAAAATACGAAGAAATAGCAATTAATCATTTAAAAGACAGTGGATATAGGATTCTGGCTAAAAACTACAGATGTAGAATTGGTGAA
>CAZOSE010000135.1:0-5991 GCA_964582385.1 uncultured Lachnospiraceae bacterium | reverse complement strand
AGCTAGATACGTGGGTTCGATTCCCATCACCCGCTTTTTTGCTATATTTTTTTAAAGGAGATGAACAATGAAAGTATTACTGGTCGCTATAAACTCAAAATATATACATTCGAACCTAGCAGTGCACTATTTAAAGTCCTATGCTAGTGTTCATAAAGATAAGATTACTGTCTTAGAATATACTATAAACCAACAAGTTGATAATATATTTCAATCTATTTATATGGAAGAACCTGATATAATAGCATTTTCTACTTATATTTGGAATACTGAAGTAGTAGAAAGAATTTGTAGGGAACTAAGAAAGGTTTTACCTAATACCAAGATTTGGCTTGGCGGCCCTGAGGTTAGCTATAATTCTAAAGAGTATTTACTAAATCATAAAGAAGTAGATGGTATAATGGTGTCAGAAGGAGAAGAAACTTTTAAAGAACTCCTTGATTATTATACTGAAGAAACTGATGCTTCTTTAGAAGATATCAAAGGTTTAACTATCCGTAAAGGTGAAGAAATTTTTCAGACAGCCCCAAGAGACTTATTAGATTTTAGTAAAGTACAATTTCCCTATGACAATCTAGAAGAATTCGAGAATAAGATTATTTATTATGAATCTAGTAGAGGTTGCCCTTTTTCGTGTAGTTATTGCCTATCATCAGTAGATAAAACTATGAGACTGAGGGATATTGAATTAGTAAAGGAAGAGCTAAATTTCTTTCTGGCGCATAAGGTAAAGCAAGTTAAGTTTGTTGATAGAACATTTAACTGTAATAAAAAGCATACAAGAGAAATTTGGAATCATATTAGTGAAAATGATAATGGAATAACCAACTTCCACTTTGAAATTGCTGCTGATTTGCTTGACGATGAAGAAATTAAAATACTTAATTCCATGAGGAATGGTCTAGTACAACTTGAAATAGGGGTACAATCAACCAATCCAGATACAACTGTGGCCATAAGTAGAAAAACAGACTTTACAAAAATAAGCGAGAATGTCCAAAAAATTCATAAAAATAGAAATGTACACCAACATTTGGATTTGATTGCAGGATTACCTTATGAAGATTATCATAGCTTTAGAAATTCTTTTAATGAGGTTTATGCATTAAAACCAGATCAGCTGCAACTTGGTTTTCTTAAGGTTTTAAAAGGAACGCCTATTGTTAAGGATGGTGATAAGTATGGGATTGTCCATAAAGATATACCACCATATGAAGTCTTATATACTAACTGGCTTAGCTTTGATGATGTACTTGATTTAAAGTTGGTAGAAGAAATGGTTGAAGTATACTATAATAGCAGTCAATTTGCGACTGTTCTTACATTTATGGAACATTACTTTGAAAGTCCCTTTGACCTATACAAGGAGCTAGGTGAACATTACAAAAAGCATGACCTTCTAGACTTAAAACATACAAGAATTCGTAGGTATGAAATACTATTAGAATTCATGGAGCCAAGGCTTCCTGATGTTGAAGGATTTAAGGAAATACTTATTTATGATTTGTATTTAAGGGAGAAGCTTAAAAGTAGGCCTAGTTTTGCAGCTAATGAAGATGATAATAAAGAAATCTATAGTAAGGTATATTCAGATAAGGAACTTAGGGAAAAGTATTTAGGAATTACTGATACTAACAATAAATTAGGTAGAGCAAAACGATATTTCCATATAGAGAACTTTAAAGTAAATCTTGAAAGAAGTGCAGTAGAGGGAAAAATTATTTATAATTCTCAATTAATAATTTTTGATTATATAAATAGAAATCCAATGAATCATAATGCAAATGTTAAGATAATTACAGATAAAATAATTTAAGTGTTAAAGAAGGTGTGTGTATTGTCTAAGAAAAGAATTTCAAAGAAAGAGCAAGAGAGAATCAAACAAGTTATAGAGCTGTTGGACGAATACTACGAAGGTCATGAAGAAACCTTTTTAGACCATGAGAACCCATTGCAATTATTAATTGCAACTATACTAAGTGCTCAGTGTACTGATGCAAGAGTAAATCAAGTAACTAAGAAATTATTCAAAAGATATGAAACAGCAGAAGATTATGCAAGTGCTGACATTAAAGAGTTAGAAAAATATGTTTTTTCTACAGGTTTTTATCGGAACAAAGCTAAAAATATAATTGGTGCCGCCAAGATGCTGGTATCTGAATTTGATGGAGTGGTCCCATCTGATATTGAATCATTAATTAAACTTCCTGGTGTTGGGAGAAAGACTGCAAATGTTATTAGGGGAAACATTTATAAGATTCCTAGTATTGTAGTTGATACTCATGTAAAGAGAATCTCTAACAGGCTTGGCTTTACAAAATCTGAGGATCCAGAAAAAATCGAGTTTGAACTTATGGATATTTTACCAGAGGATTATTGGATTGAGTATAATTTGAAAATAATTGCCCATGGGAGAAATATTTGTACATCAAGAAGTCCAAAATGTACTGAGTGTTTTTTAAACACTTTATGTCCATACTATATCAATAAGAAATAGTTTTGGCTTTAAGTAGTGGATATGGACACATCAGAGGGCTAGAAAAAGATTATAAAATACAATTATTAATATAATTGTTACATTAATATAAAAAAACAAAAAACTACTTGAAACAGGCTATAAAATAGCATAATATAGATTAAAATATAGTAATATTAGAATAAAAGAAGGAGACGACTAAATGAAACCAATGAAGCAGAAGACAAAGAGGCTGATTTCACAAATAATTATCATTGCAATTGTTTTAGCTATGCTTATACCTACACTTTTAAGTGTAATAATGTAATAAATTAATTCATTAATATAATATACATAATCTAAGTATAAAGAAACTTAGGTTTATTAAATTATTAGTTAGAAAGGGGGAGTTAGTGTGAGAATAAAACGCTTAAACCTTGTATTAAGAATTTTTGTGGCTATGTGTGTGATTACCTTATTTTCATCTATAGATGTTGCGGCTTCCGAGAACGTAGAGATAAGTGATGGTGTATATATTGATGGGGTTCATATAGGCGGAATGTCAGCTAAAGAAGCCAAAGAAACTGTTGATAAATACGCTGAAGAATTAAAGGCAACAATAATTGCTATGGAAGTTGAAGAAGATAGCGAGCAGATTACTTTAGGTGAGTTGGGTTTTGATTATAAAGAACATGATTTTATTGAACAAGCATCAAGTATAGGAGAATCAGGCAATTTACTTAAGAGATATAAAGAAATTAAGGACATTGCCCATAACAATCTAGTTTTTACATTAGAATATACACTAGATAATAATAAAGTTAAAGAATTTGTTGAAACTAAACTCTCTGCATATGATGTTTCCCCACAGAATGCTTCTGTTAACAGACAAGGTGGAGAATTTGTCTATACAGATCATATAGTTGGTAGACACGTAGAGGTAGAAGATACTATTAAGTTAATTGAAGAATCAGTTATGGAAAGTTGGGACAAATCAAATATAACTCTTAAGGCAGTTGTATTAGAGGATGTGCCAGAATTTACAAGAGATGTTGTAGAAAAGGTAGATAGTGTCTTAGGTACTTTTACAACTAATTATTCAAGTTCTTCAAGTAGTAGGGCGGCAAACCTTGCCCATGGTTCTGATTTTGTTAATAATACACTTCTATATCCAGGTGAAGAATTTAATGCTTATGATATACTAGCACCTTTTACTATTTCCAATGGATATTCTGTAGGTGGAGCTTATGAAAATGGGATGCTAGTTGATAGTATTGGTGGAGGAGCCTGTCAGGTAACGACTACTTTATATAATGCAGCCTTATATGCGGAAATGGAAATAACAGAAAGATCTGCTCACTCCATGACCGTAAGTTATGTTGACTTAGCAAGAGATGCTGCTATTGCAGGGACTTATAAGAATTTGCGATTTGTAAATAATACTGACTATCCAATTTTAGTTCAAGGATACACTAAAAATCGTAATATTACATTTACAATATGGGGTCATGAAACAAGACCTGATAATAGAAAAATTGAGTATAAAACTGTTGTATTATCATCAAAGGCTCCTCCAGCAGATGTGATAACAGAAGATCCTACCCAGCCATTAACATATAGTAAATCAACACAATCTCCTCATACGGGATATGTTGCAGAACTATACAAAATTGTATATGAAGATGGAAAACAAGTGAGTAAGGAACTTGTTAATAAAAGTTCTTATATGGCATCCCCAAGACATGTTACAATTGGTACTATGCCAGAGCCTGAACCAACTCCTGATCCAACACTAGATCCAAATCTACAGCCAGGAGAAGGACAGGAACCAGGTATAACACCAGGAACACCTGGTCAGCCTTCACCACCACCGGCGGCTCCTGATACACCGGCACCTCCGGCGGCTCCTCCTGCACCAGAGAATCCGGGAGAAGGAACAAAGACAGAAAACCCTGCACCTTAAGAATAATCTTTACTAATCTAGAAGTATTTAGAAGAGGTAAGGGATACAAGTTTTATATAGAAAAAACATAAAGGATGTCAACAAAGATAAACGTTGACATCCTAATTAATAGGAGTAACTATGGAAGTTGAAAATATTTCAAGTTTAATAAAGCCTGGTCAAGAAATTGTTATGACAGGATGGGCAGGAATAGAAGGAACATCTATAATAGCTAATAAAAAACAAGAGGACTTGCTAACAAGATTTACAAATGACTTTGTAAACAGGGCAAAAGACCTAATTAATAGTGTTTTGGTTTTAGAAGAGGCTAGTATTGATACTAATATGAAGTTATCTCAAAGGTATTACATAAGTGAAGGTGGAGTATTTGCTGCCTTATGGGATATTGCAAAAGCTTCATCTATCGGACTTGAAGTAGATATTAGTAAAATTCCTATTAAGCAAGAAACCATAGAAGTCTGTGAACTCTATGATATAAATCCTTATGAATTAGCCTCAAGTGGTTCTATGCTTTTTGTAACAGAACAAGGGAATTCTTTAGTGGCAAGCTTACATGCTAAAGAGATAAATGCTGCAATTATAGGAAAGATTACTTGTGGTAATAAGAAGCTAATTATAAATGGTGACTATAAACGTTTTTTAACTCCTTCAAAAAAGGATGAGTTGTATAAAATATAAATTTATAAAACTCAGAAAGGATAAAAATATGAAAAAGAAGATTTTAGCAGCCATTGATAGAAATAGCAAGTTAACAACGGAAGAATTAGCACTTATGTTAGATAGTACTAAGGAAGAAGTTGCCTCTTTTATTGATGAGATGGAAAAGGAAGGAATCATTTGTGGATATCCAACCTTAATTAATTGGGATAAGATTGAAAACGAAAAAGTAACTGCCTTAATTGAAGTTAAGGTAACTCCTCAAAGGGGAGAAGGCTTCGACAAGATTGCAGAAAGAATTTATAAGTTTGAGGAAGTTGAATCAGTTTATCTTATGTCCGGCGGTTATGACTTAACTGTAATGATTGAGGGAAAGAGCATGAAAGAAATTGCTCATTTTGTTTCAAGTAAATTGGCTCCAATGGATAGAGTTGAAAGCACAGTTACTCATTTTGTATTAAAGAAATATAAGGAACACGGAATACCATTAGTTTATAAGAAAAAAGACGAAAGGATGTTGATTACGCCTTGAGAAATCCATTATCGAAAGTAGTAGGTGAAATTGAACCTTCTGGAATAAGAAAGTTTTTTGATATTGCTGCAGAAATGGAGGATGTAATCTCTCTAGGTGTTGGTGAACCAGACTTTGATACGCCTTGGCACATAAGAGAAGAAGGGATATATTCCTTGGAGAAAGGAAAAACCTTTTACACTTCCAATTCAGGACTTTCTGAATTAAAAGAAGAGATTAGTAAATACCTTAAAAGAAAAAATGATTTAGATTACAACTTTAAAAATGAAGTATTGGTGACAGTAGGTGGTAGTGAGGCTATTGATCTTGCTCTTCGTGCTATGGTTGATAAAGGAGACGAAGTTATAGTGCCACAGCCTAGCTATGTCTCTTATGTACCATGTG
>CAZOSE010000134.1:0-6015 GCA_964582385.1 uncultured Lachnospiraceae bacterium | reverse complement strand
GAACTTAACAAAAATTGTTTTCGCTTAGAAGCTAGGGAATCAGTAAAGTTTTCTATATATATATATGATTTTAAAGGGCAAAAGCCCACTGATATGCACTTAGTTATTAGGGATGTATATAATTTCTATCATGAAAAACCAAGGCATCAAAGTAGTATTTCACAAGCGGTTATGGATATTGCAACTAGTATATCCCAGGAGGCTTGGCTTCCAGAGAAAAATGGATATTCCTTGTTTGTATTTAACCAACCAGGCAGTGATAAAAAGACATATGCAGAAATGGGTTCGCTCTCATGGACTAATGGTCTGTCAGTAGCTGTTCCCATGCTAATGTCTGGTGTGAGACTAGACAATGATAAGATGAAAGAACAAGCTCTTAAATTTATTAATAACTTAATTAAAAACTGTATGAATAGCTCATCTGGATTGCCATTTGATGCTTATGGTGAAGACGGAAGCTGGTCTACAAATGGTTGGTGGTTTGATTCTATGAATCAACCTGGTCATACGGGATATATTGTAGGACAGGCACTATACTACTTGATGAAGGCATACGAGTTTATGAAGATTAATTGTGGTGTCACGCAAAATGAATGGATAGATTTCGTAAAGCCTGTATTGGATAAAATAGAAAAACAAAAGAATAGTGATATGGAATATCCTTATGTTTTTTCAGAGACTACCGGTGCTGGAATTGAATATGACTCTTTAGGTAGTTCCTGGTGTCTTGCGGCAGTTGCATCTTATATGTGGGTAACTAAAGATACTACTTATCTAGAAGGAGCTATAAAAAGTGAACAGCATTATTATGATGCATATGTAGCAAAAGTAGAGGGATACGGCGGACCCCTTGATATCTCAAAGGGAATAGACTCAGAAGGAGTTCTGGCTTATATAAGGGCTGTTAAATATCTACATCAGATAACAGGGGACAAGAAATATATTATCCACCTTAAAGATGCAATAGAATATGAATTTTCATTTAAGTTTTGCTATAACTCTCCTGTGTCAGTGCCACCCTTAGATAAAATCAACTGGTCAAGTTGTGGCGGTTCGGTGACATCTGTTGTAAATCCTCATATACATCCTATGTCAAGTACGATTGTAGATGAAATTATGTATCTAGTTAAGCAAACTAATGATTCCTACTTTGAGTCAAGGCTAAATGATGTGCTTAGGTGGGGATGTCAGACTTATAACTCTTATGACAAAGAATTTGACTTTGGTAAAAAGGGTTGGATGTCTGAGCGTTTTTGCTATAGTGAAAGCTTGTTAAAGGAAACCTACCCTGATGGCAGAACAGCTAGTACGTGGTTTGCAATGATGCCATGGGCAGGTGCAAGTATAATTGAAGGTATGACAGGGGATGCATGGACTAGATTATACGACTAATTATTAGTGGAGGTTTTTATGATAAGACAAAACATTGACAGGGCATGGAAGTTTACACCTAAGGCAATAGAGTTCTATGCATTTTTGGAAACTATTGATAGGCAAGTAGATCTACCACATGATTTTACAATAGAATCTGATGTAAGTGCGGATTCTGCTAATGATAGAATTACAGGATATTATGATGGTGGTGTTGGTAGTTATGTTAAAGAACTAGAAGTTCTAGCAGAATGGGAAGGTAAAAGGATTGTAGTAGAATTTGATGGTGCACATATGTGTACAGAAGTATTTTTAAATGGTCATTTAGTAACTAAACATCCTTATGGTTATACACCCTTTCATGCTGATTTAACTCCCTATGTAAAATATGGTAAGAAAAACCGTTTGGTTGTTATAGTAAATAATACTGCACAGAGAAATTCACGTTGGTATACAGGCTCTGGTCTATACCGCCACGTAGATTTACTTAGTGGACCAAAAGTTCATCTAGCTCCGTGGTCAATCTATGCTTATACAGAAAGAATTGATGGAGAAGATGCTTTTGTAACAGCTGAAGTTAGTGTTGAAAACCATACTAACAAGAATAGTAAACAGTTTGTTAAGGTTACTATGTGTGAAGAAAATAGCGAGAAAGTTGTAGCCAGTGGAGATATGATTATATATGCACTAGCTAATAGCAAGTCTTCTAATAAGGTAAACCTAATTGTAGAAAATCCTGCAATATGGGATATTGAATCTCCTAATCTATATACTATAAAAGCCCAGTTATATGATAAAAAAACAGATGAAGATACTTTATATGATGAAAAAAATGAAGAAGAATGGGCTAACAAGAATATCACAATAACTGATACAGACCAAACTCTTTTTGGAATTCGAACTATTACTGTAGATAGAAAAAACGGTTTTAAGTTAAATGGTAGAAGTATCAAACTAAAGGGCGGTTGTGTACATCATGATAATGGTATATTAGGTTCGGCATCTTTTTATGATAGTGAATACCGTAAGATGAGACTACACAAAGAAAATGGATATAACGCAATTAGATGTGCCCATAATCCACCTTCAAAAGATATGCTTGAAGCTTGTGATAGGTTAGGTATTCTTGTTATAAATGAAGCTTTTGATGTATGGTCTCACCAAAAGAATATTAATGATTATCATTTGTATTTTGATGACTGGTGGAAAAAGGACATGGAATTGTTTATGACCCGTGACCGTAATCATCCTTGTATTATAATGTGGTCTACTGGTAATGAAGTTATTGAAAGAAATGGTCTTTCAGGTGGTTATGAACTGGCAGCCAAGTTAGCAGAATATGCAAGATCCCTGGATAATACCAGGTTTATCACTCATGGATTGTGTACACCTTTTAATGGTTTAGAAGATGAAGAGATGATAGAGAGTTTTAGGTCACATCAAGAGGGAATGAAAAAGAGTAGTAAATCACTGCAAAACCTAGGAAACTCTTACTCAGATAGAAAATGGCCAGGTTGGTCTGAAAGCTTTGCTGCACCTTTAGATATAATGGGATATAACTACATGGAAAATCGTTATGAAAAAGATGGCAAGCTTTATCCAGAGCGAATTATATGTGGAACAGAAAGTCATCCAGATAAAATTGATATTATTTGGGACAAGGTAGAAAACAATCCTTTTGTTATAGGTGATTTTAACTGGACAAGTTGGGATTATATAGGTGAAGCAGCCCTAGGATATGTGGACTATTTAGAACCAGACGACAAAACATATGATAATGCTGATATAAGAATTAAGGCAGGTTATCCATGGAGGACTGCTTTTGATGCAGACTTTGATATATGTGGAGAGAAAAGACCACAGCTACATTATAGAAAGATAGTATGGGGTTCTGATGAAACCTATATAGCGGTTCATAATCCAGTAAACTGGGGTAAAGTAGAGAAGAAAACAGGATGGGCATGGACTGAATGCTATAACGAATGGACTTTTAATGGATACGAAGGAAAATCTACTTATGTGGATATATATTCTGCAGCCAAAGAAGTTGAACTCTTTGTTAATGGAGAAAGTAAAGGTAGGAAAGCTGCTGGTAAGGCTAACAGATTTAAAGCACAGTTTCAAGTTGATTATGAGCCAGGAACTATAGTTGCAGTTAGCTATGAAGATGATATTGAAGTATCTAGTCGGGAATTAAAGACTGTAGGTAAAGCAGCTAGCCTTAAGATTACTTTAGAAAAATCACTATTACAAGCAGATGGTCAAAGTTTGGCTTACGCATTAGTTGAGATTGTAGATGAAGATGGTAACAGAGTTCCTTTTGAAGATTATAAGGTTAAGGCGAAAGTAAGTGGAGTTGCTAGCCTTGCTGCTTTTGGAACAGGTCGTCCTGTAACAGAAGAAAATTATACAGTGGGAGAATTCACTTCATATAATGGTAAGCTTCAGGCAATTATTCGTTCAGGATATGAGGCTGGCCAGGCTGAACTTAAGGTAAGCGCAGAAGGAATTGGCCAAGCTACAGTGATAGTAAATGTAGAATAATTTAATAATAGTTAAGTCAATAAATATTAATAATATGAAGGAGGAAATTATTAATGGGTAAAATATATCATGTTTCAATTAAGGGAAATGATTTGTGGGATGGGGATGTAAGTAATCCTTTTCGTACAATTTCTAAGGCGGCAGAACTAGCTATAGCAGGTGATACTGTTATTGTTCATGAAGGTGAGTACCGTGAATGGGTAAAGCCAGCAAATGGTGGTAGGAGCGATTTTGAACGTATCACATATAAGGCAGCAGATGGAGAAAAGGTTGTAATTAAGGGTTCTGAACGTATTCAAAACTGGGAAAACCTTGATGGTAGTGTTTGGATGGTAGAAATTCCAAATACTTTCTTTGGAGATTATAATCCATATAAGGAAGTTATAGAAGGGGACTGGCTTCTAAGTCCAGAAGATTTTAAGCTGCATACAGGTGAAGTTTATCTAAATGGTAAATCTTTTTATGAAGCAAGAAGTTTAGATGATGTTAAGGAAGCTAAGAAGCGTATTATTGGATATAACACTCCTTGGAAGACTAAAGAGGAAAAGTTATTAAAACCAGAAGATTCTATATATCAGTGGTGTACACAAGTAAATGATGAAACAACAATTATATATGCTAACTTCCATGGTGCAAATCCTAACGATGAGTTAGTAGAAATTAATGTTCGTAAATCCTGCTTCTATCCTGAAAAAACAGGAAGAAACTATATTACTGTTCAAGGATTTGAAATGGCACAAGCAGCAACACCTTGGACTCCACCTACTGCTGATCAACCAGGATTAATTGGTGCAAACTGGAGTAAGGGATGGATAATAGAAAATAATATAATACATGATTCAAAGTGTAGTGGAATAAGTATTGGTAAAGAAAAATCAACAGGTCATAATCAACGTACAATAACTAACCAAAAACCTGGTTACCAATATCAACTAGAATCAGTATTTAAGGCTTATAAGATTGGCTGGTCAAAAGAAAATATAGGTTCACATATTATTCGTAACAATACTATATATGACTGTGGCCAAAATGGAATTGTAGGTCACTTAGGCTGTATTTTTAGTAAGATATATGAAAACCATATCTACAATATAGGGGTAAAACATGAGTATTTTGGTCATGAAATTGCAGGAATAAAACTACATGCACCAATTGATGTAGAAATATCTCGCAATAATTTCCATAACTGTACCCTAGGTGTTTGGTTAGACTGGCAAGTACAAGGAACAAGAATTAGTAAAAATCTATTTCATAAAAATGATAGGGACCTCTTTATTGAAGTAACCCATGGACCTCATATCGTAGACAATAACATCTTAGGATCAGTTTATAGTCTTGATAATGTAGCACAAGGTGGAGCATATATTAACAACCTGTTCCTTGGTAATATGAGAAAGATAAGTATTATGGATAGGTCAACTCCTTATCATTATCCTCATTCTACAGATGTTGCAGGCTGTTCCTTTGTTTATGGCGGTGATGATAGAATATATCAAAATATATTTGTTGGTGGAAGTGAGATTCAGGCAGACAACTCCTTTGCTGGAACAGAAGGCTATGATGGACATCCTAGCTCCTTAGAGGAATATATTGCAGAAGCAAAAAGATTGGGTAATAGAGACCATGAGATGTTCTTCCAAATAAAGGACCCAGTATATATTAATAAGAATGCTTACTTAAATGGAGCAAATCCATATGAAAGAGAAGAAGAGAAAGTATTAAGTGCTGATAATCCTGCAGCTAAGATTGAGGTTGTAGGAGGAGAGACTTTCTTAGAAATAAACATACCTGAAGAGGTTTTTGAGATAAAAACAGAAATTATTAATAGCCAAAAGCTTGGTATGCTTAGAGTTGTAGAAGCGCCATTTGATGATGCAAATGGCAATCCAATAGAGTTTGACACAGATTACCTAGGTAAACTAAGAGATGAAAAAAGTGTAGTAGGACCTCTTAGTGATTTAAAACCAGGTTTAAATCGAATTAAATTGTATTAATAACAATTACAAAACTTGCCTATGTTTATTTGGTTTTTTACCAAGTAAACATAGGTATTTAAAATTATTTCTAACTACTGACAAATAGCTAATTTAAAGTTATTGC
>CAZOSE010000133.1:0-6065 GCA_964582385.1 uncultured Lachnospiraceae bacterium | reverse complement strand
AAAAGAGTACTGGAATCTAGAGGTAGATCTTGATGTAGAAGGTAATAAAACACCTCTAACTGTTAAGTTCTTAGGTGATAAAGATGGTAAGGCAATCGAAATAGGCTCAGAAGAGGAATTAAACAAGATATTAGATGATATAAAAGACGAAGAATACATTATTAATGAACTTAAAAAATCAACAAGGTCAAGGAGATCTCCTCTACCATTTACTACTAGTACAATGCAACAAGAGGCATCAAAAAACCTTAATTTCTCAACAGCAAAAACAATGCGTATAGCACAGCAACTTTATGAAAGTGTTGATATAAAAGGACATGGTAGTGTTGGTTTGATTACCTATCTACGTACAGACTCAACTCGTGTTTCTGAAACAGCAGATGCTAACGTTAAGGATTATATAAAAAATAAACATGGTAGTGAATTTGTAGTAACATCTGAGGCGAAAGCTAGCAAGGGTAAGAATTCCCAGGATGCTCATGAAGCTATTAGACCTACTTCTGTAGAACTTGTACCTATTGAAATAAAAGATTCACTTAGCAGAGACCAGTATAGGCTATACAAACTTATATGGGAAAGATTTGTAGCTAGTAGGATGAAACCAGCAAAATACGAAACAGTAGCTATAAAAGTTAATGCAAATGGATATAGGTTTACAGCTTCTACTTCGAAGCTAGTTTTTCAAGGCTTTTTATCGGTTTATAAACAAGACAAAGAAGAAGAGTCATCAAATCAAATCCTTGCATCAATGACTAAGGATACAAAACTATACTTTAATAAAGTTAACTACTCAAAACATTTTACTAAACCACCTGCACACTATAATGAAGCATCCTTAGTAAAAACTTTAGAGGAGCTTGGTATTGGAAGACCTAGTACTTATGCACCTACTATATCTACATTAATATCAAGAAGATATATAACTAAAGAGGAAAAGAATTTGTTTGTTACCGAACTTGGGGAGATTGTTAATGATATTATGCTTAAGGCATTTCCAACTATTGTTGATGTCAATTTCACTGCCAATCTTGAATCACTACTAGATGGAGTAGAAGAAGGTAAGATTGAATGGAAAACTTTAATTAGGAACTTCTATCCAGATTTAGAAAGTGCAGTTGATAAAGCTGAAAAGAATCTTGAAAAAATAGAGATTGCAGACGAGGTAACAGAAGTACTTTGTGAAAAATGTGGAAGAAATATGGTTATAAAATACGGGCCACATGGTAAGTTTTTAGGTTGTCCAGGATTCCCAGAATGTAGAAATACAAAACCATATCTAGAAAAAATCGGAGTAGCTTGTCCAAAGTGTAAAAAAGAAGTTGTTGTACGTAAAACCAAAAAAGGTAGAAGGTATTACGGTTGTGAAGACAATCCAGAGTGTGATTTTATGTCATGGCAAAAACCTTCAAAGCATCCTTGTCCAAACTGTAATGGTTACATGCTAGAAAAGGGTAAAAATATCGTGTGTCATGATGAGGAATGTGGTTATCTAATAAGTAGGGAAGAGTTAGAAGCAAAACTTGAGCAAAAAGAAGATAAAGCACAATAAATAAACAAAATAATAAATAATATATTTGAAACAAAAGAGATTATGTGTTAATATGTTATTAAAGTTGATGTTGCGTACACAATTACAGAAATTTTTCATCAACAAAAGTAAATTGTACTATATTGACAAAAATAAAAAAGGTTAACAATAGATGTTAATTAATAGATTACCATATCTGTTAATTAACATATTTAGTTGTTTAAAAGATAGCAGGAGGTCTTTTAATGAGTGTGCAGTTACTAGATAAGACAAGAAAGATTAATAAACTTTTACATAATACCAATTCTGACCAATTGGTATTTGATGATATATGTAAAGTTTTAAGCGATATATTGGAGTCTAATGTAATTGTAATAAGTAAAAAGGGCAAAATACTGGGTATTAATAACAGAGACAAAACAAAAGAAATTAATCATTTAATTAATAATGAGATTAATACAATAATTGATCCCCTATTAAATGAACGTTTTCTAAATATTTTATCTACCCAAGAAAATATAAATCTACTGACTCTAGGATTTGAAGCAGAAGAAATAGACAGATACAATGCAATAGTTGCACCTATAGATATTGCCGGAGAGCGTTTAGGTACCTTTTTTGGGTATAAGAGAGATTCTCAGTACAAGATTGGCGACATTATTCTAAGTGAGTATGCTACAACAGTTATAGCCCTTGAAATGATGCGTTCGATTAATGAGGAGCATGCAAGGAACAATAGAAAGATTCAGATTGTGAATTCAGCAATTAGCACCCTATCTAGTTCTGAGTTAGAAGCTATAACTCATATATTTAATGAATTAGATGGTAATGAAGGTGTATTGGTAGCAAGTAAAATTGCTGACAGGGTTGGAATAACAAGATCCGTTATAGTAAATGCTTTAAGAAAGTTTGAAAGTGCTGGAGTAATAGAATCTAGGTCTTCAGGAATGAAGGGAACTTATATAAAAGTAATTAATGATGTAGTCCTTGATGAACTTGAGAGAATCAAGGAAGAAAAAATTAAAGAAAAAGCAAAAAAAAGGGCATAAATATATGCCATAATTCATAAATAAGAACTTATAAAGGGATTGGATTTATTCTCTAAATAGGTATATGGGAATATAGGAATACATATATTTCTTTTACTTTGATTTAGAGATATGAATCTAATCTTTTTGTTTTGCTATATATTCAATTTTTATATAATTTTTTTATAAAATAAAAATTCATAATTACTCTTTTTAAACAAGTAAAAGTAAAGAAATACAGCAAAAGCCTGAAAAATATGTTAATATAGTTGATAAATACTTTAAACATAAGCAAGGCTAACTGTAAAGGAGGATAATCTATGGATTTAGACCAATACTTAGATATATTTATTAATGAATCAACAGAATGTTTACAAAGCTTAAATGAAGAATTACTCAAATTAGAAGATGAGCCTGATAGTTTAGATATAATTGACAAGATATTTAGAACCACCCATTCTTTAAAAGGTATAACTGGAGCTATGGGATATGCTAAAATGCAAAAATTAACCCATACAATGGAGAATTCATTTTCTGAGATTCGTAGTGGATACATGGTTGTAAATCAAGAATTGATAGATTCTTTATTTCTGGGCCTAGATGCTTTAGCTTCTTATGTTGATAATATAGTAGAAACAGGTGATGAAGGAGAGGCTTCTAGTGAAGACATTGTAGATAATATTAATAATATTATAAAATCACAAATACTTAATAGTGAGGATATAAGAGATAGCCAAAAGATTAGGTATATGGATTTTCCATCGAATATTAATAGCATAGATCCAAAGCACAAGTCTCTAAAGCCTATAGCAAGTCCTTCTATTAGAGTTGATATAGAAAAGTTAGACCGACTAATGAATCTAGCAAGTGAACTTTTAATTGCAAAAAATAATTTACATTCTCTAGGAAGTTCAAATAAAGAAGAAGATTTATTAGAATTTAATGAAAACATAGAATATCTTGAACAAGTAACAAGCAACATCCATGATTCCGTCTTAAAACTAAGAATGGTTCCCCTTGAAAATATCTTTAGTCGTTATCCAAGAATGGTTCGCGACTTGTCTAAAAAACTTAACAAAAAGATAGAACTAGTTGTAAGTGGTAAAGATGTTGAACTAGACCGTACAGTAATTGATGAGATTAGTGATTCCCTAATGCATCTAATTCGAAATGCAGCAGACCATGGAATAGAAGATAAGGGAGAAAGACTAAAAAGGGGCAAGCCTGAGATAGGCACAATTAGTTTAAGTGCTTACCAAGAGGATAATAGTGTAGTAATAGAAGTAGAGGATGATGGTGGAGGAATTAATATTAATACTGTAAGGCAAAAAGCTGTAGATATAGGCCTTTATAGTGGTGAAGATGTGACTGCATTAGAGGAAATAGAGATTATTGATCTTTTATTTAAACCAAGCTTTTCAACTTCAGATATAATTACTGAAATCTCTGGAAGAGGTGTTGGCCTTGATGCTGTAAGAACCAATATTAGCACTCTTAGCGGTAGTATTGAAGCAAAGTCAAAAGAGGGATATGGTACAAAGTTTAAAATAAAGCTACCCCTTACCCTAGCGATCATTCAAGCCTTAATGGTCCAAATAGGCTCAGAAAAGTATGCCCTACCCATAACTAATGTACAATCAGTTGAAGAAATTAATGCTTCTATGATAAGGCAGGAAGAAGATAAGCAAGTTATAACTTTAAGAAATGAAATAATACCAATAGCTTATCTTAATGAGATTATAGATTTAGATGAAGATGTTTCTTTTTCGGATGAACTTACCCTCTTAATTATTTTTAAAGGGGATAAGAAAATGGGTATAGTAATAAGTGAATTAATTGGTCAGCAAGAGATTGTTGTAAAATCAATGGGAAAACATATAAAAGCTAATCAAATTATCGGTGGTGCTACTATATTAGGAAATGGTGAGTTGGCATTAATACTTGAGTTTAACTCATTACTATAGGAGGAAATCATGGCAGAAAAGTTAGTTGTTTCTTATGATAAACAATTTGTTATAATTAAAATAAATGAAGAATATTTTGCTATTGATATAAGTTACATTAGTAGCATTATTCGTATGCAGCCAATAACTAGAGTTCCCAAAGCTCAACCATACTTTAAAGGAATTATTAATTTGCGTGGCCAAGTAATACCAGTTATGAGTTTAAAGAATAGACTAGGTTTGGAAGAAACAGAATATAATGGAAGTACTAGAATTGTTATTATAGAAGAAGATAATTCTTTGGTTGGAATGATAGTTGATAGTGCAATAGAAATCATCTCTTTAGATGAGAGTAAAATTAATAAACTCCTTGTAGATGATAATGATGATAAGAGTCTTATGTTTGTATATGGATATGGTGAATATCATAAAAAGCCAATTTCATTACTAGATGTTTCTAGTAGAAGAGATCTATGGGAAAAATAAATTCAATATAATTTCGACTTGAAGATATAAAACAATTTCAACCTGCAGATATTACTTGACACAGGCAGCTGTTGTTTTATATCATATATATGTTTGTCTTTTGTGTTGTATTGATTAAAAGTATGAAGAGAGAGGTAACAAAAGTAATGGTAAACATATTAAAGGGAATACTGATTGCAATATCTACAATCGTTCCAGGGGTATCAGGTGGAACTATGATGATTATTCTTGGAGTTTATGATAAATCTATAGAAGCTTTAAGTGCCCTAGTTAGCTTTAAATTTATCCATAGAAAAATGGTAATACAGTTAGCTGTTGGAGTAATATTAGGTCTTTTATTATTTTCAAGTGCAATGTTATTGTTAATAGGAAAGTTTCCTTATGTTATGGCTTTTTTGTTTTTGGGAATAGTAGTCTTTGGCCTTGGAGAAATTATAAAAAGAGTAAGGTGGGATATGTTTCGCCCCTTTCATGTTTTGTTTTTAATTGGAGGAGTTTTTGTAGGCCTTATGATGACTATGGGAGAGTCTTCATCCTTGTTTGATTTTAGTGGTTCACTAGCTAAGAAGCTAATTATGATATTAATAGCAGGTATTATTATAGCAGTTGCATTAATCTTACCAGGAATATCTACATCCTTCTTATTATTAGCACTAGGAATTTATGAAGATACATTATTAGCAATTAAAAGCTTTGACCTAGGCTTTATAGTTCCCCTAGGAATTGGTGTATTAGTAGGTGCCCTACTCACAACAAGAATATTAGAATATTGTATGAAAGAACATCCAACACCAACCTATCTCATGATTCTAGGTTTTATTCTAGGATCCATTGGAGAAATATATCCAGGATGGCCAGCTAGTACAGGAAGTAGGATTACTAGTATACTTGCCTTTATAGGTGGATGTTTAATAATATATTGTATACAAGTACTAATGAAAAAGTACCCTGATTATCAAGATTAATAAAGTAATAAATTTATCTTGAATAATTTAATCATGTGTGGTAGAATTAGCCTTGTTGATTTAGCGGATGTGGCGGAATGGCAGACGCATCAGACTCAAAATCTGACGGTGGCGA
>CAZOSE010000132.1:4209-6104 GCA_964582385.1 uncultured Lachnospiraceae bacterium | reverse complement strand
CAATAGAAAACACCTTGAAATTGATATATGCATATTTGATTTAATAATATATATATCAGTACAAGTATCTGTATGTAGTAAAATCTGATAAAACATGATAAAATAGTACAAAGACATTTGTACTAGGAGGAATATATGAAACGAAGCGATGGTGTGTTGTTAAAGTCACTAGATCCATTTACAGAAATCATGCCTTATGTAATGGATAAACGCTGTGAATCACAGAATTTTTCAAAACAAGTAATCATTACAGATGGGATTGATAGCTATATCTCAGAGAAAAATAAACAAGGATATAAATTTAGTTATTTACATGTTTTTATTGCCGCTTATGTGAGATTGTTCTCAGAAAGGCCAAGTTTAAATAGATTTATTGTAAATAGTAGAATATACGAAAGAAACAATATAAGCATTTCAATGGTTGTTAAGCATTCTTTACGAGATGATGCCGAAGAAACAACAGTAAAGTTCGAATTTACAGGTAAGGAAAACATCTTTGAAGTGGCTGAGATTATAGACAATGAAATTGCTAAAGCAAAGAATAACAAAAGTAATACAGACGTAGACAAACTAGTAGTATTGGTTATGGCTATGCCAGGTATAGTAAAGAAAACATTGGTTAAAGTATTAAAAGGAATGGATAAGGTAAATATATTACCTAAAAGTGTTATAAAAGCAAGTCCATTTCATTCAACTTTGTTTTTTACATATTTAAAATCTATAAAAACAGATTATGTATATCATCACCTCACTGAGTTTGGAACTACAGGTTTCTTTGCAGCATTAGGCAAAGCAGAAAAGCTACCTATGGTTGTAGGGGGACAATTGGTGATAAAGAAATGCTGTAATGTTGGTTATACTATTGATGATAGAGTTTGTGATGGCTTATATTTAGCTAATTCATTTAAACTATTAGAGAAATATTTAAAAAATCCTTATATTCTCGAAGTAAGAACTGAGGAAGAGGCTAAGATCCAGTCTCAGATTGCATAGATACATAAGGAGACAAGTATGAGAATAAACAACTTCATTAGCTCTACAGGGATTTGTTCAAGAAGAGAAGCTGATGAATTAATTAAACAAAACAAAGTAAAGGTTAATGGAAAGATAGCAGTAATTGGCCAAAGAATAAGCAAAGATGACAAGGTAGAATTAGGTGGTAAGGTTTTAGAGTTAGAAAAGACAAGAGTATATATTGCCTTAAACAAGCCACCCGGTATAACTTGTACCACTGAAGGTCATATAAAAGGTAACATCGTTGACTTTGTAAATCATTCTGAACGTATTTTCCCCATAGGTAGATTAGATAAGGATTCTGAGGGATTAATATTTCTTACTAATGACGGGGATATAGTCAATAAGATATTGAGGAATGAAAACAATAATGAGAAAGACTATATAGTAACTGTAAGTAAAGCTATAACCCCCTCATTTATTGAGGGAATGTCAAATGGTGTTAAAATCTATAATCCTGTTAAGAACGAATATACTATGACAAATAAATGTAAGATAGAGAAAATAAATTCAAAAACATTTAAGATTACACTTACTCAAGGCCTGAATCGTCAAATAAGAAGAATGTGTAGTAAATTTGGATATAAGGTAGTGAAATTAAAACGTATTCGAATTATGAACGTTGAACTAAAAGATTTACCCTTGGGAAAGTGGAGAAACTTAACTAATGAAGAAGTAAAGGGTTTATTAGTAGATTAATCATAAGGAATCTAACTGGTTGTAGTCAACCAGTTAGATTTTTTATAATATATAAAGAAACTCACCGAGCTTATGAGCCATGTTAATGGATAAGCCCAGAAAACTACTCTTATATCAGGTATTATTCTAACCATTAGGCTAATATAAGCAATTCTTATAATACACCAACTGACTAACATAAC
>CAZOSE010000132.1:0-4199 GCA_964582385.1 uncultured Lachnospiraceae bacterium | reverse complement strand
TATTCCAGATAGACAATGGGTAAAAGCAAGTAAAAAATAAAAAAGGCATATAATTCTTGCACGCATAACTCCTTGTTCTATAACTTCAGGTTGAGAGTTAAATAGTCTTATTAATTGTGGTGCAAACAACCATATTAGTATTCCAATAATTTCTGCTAAGGAAACACCTGCTATTACTCCAAAACGAGCTCCTTTTTTAACCCGGTCGTACTTCTTTGCACCAATGTTTTGCCCAATAAAGGTTGTAAGGGCAACACTAAAACTTGTGATTGGCATAAATCCAAAACCTTCAAGTTTTGTATATGCACCACTGCCGGCCATAGCAATTGACCCAAAGGCATTAATGTTTGATTGTACTATAACATTTGCAAAGGCAATAACAGAGTTTTGAACTCCAGTAGGAAGCCCCATTTTAAGCAATTGTTTTAACATAATAAAATCAATTCCAATTTTTCTTATATAAAGTCTATGGTCGCCATCTACTCTAGTTAACTTAACAAACCCAAGTATAGCACTAACAAATTGAGAAATAACTGTAGCAAAAGCAGCTCCACCAACTCCTAAATCAAATACTGCTACAAATAATATATCTAATACTACATTTATTACCGCTGCAACAATCAAGTAGTAAAGAGGATGTTTACTATCACCAATTGCCTGAAACACACCCATACAAGCATTATACATAACAATACCGATTCCACCCATAAAGTATATCTTTAAATATGTTACTGCTTCGGCATAAACATCACTTGGTGTTCCCATTAGCTTTAGTAAAGAAGGAGTTAGACCGACTCCAATAAGGGTTACTATAAGTCCTGCAATAAAACTAAAGGCAATTGTTGTATGAACTGCAAGGGATAATTTTTCTTTATTGTTGGCACCAAAAAAGCGGGCAATGGTGACCCCTGCCCCTACAAAAATCCCATTAATAAATCCAACAATTAAAAAAATTAAGCTTCCTGTTGAGCTAACTGCCGCAAGAGCTTCCTTACCAAGAACGTTTCCAACTACTAGTGAATCCACTACATTATATAGCTGCTGAAATAGATTACCTAAGAAAATTGGAAACGCAAATAAAACTATTGATTTTGAAATCTTTCCTTCTGTCAAAATTGTCACTTCCTATTATGTATTAAAGTCATCACAATATTTTAAAGTAAAGAAGGCAAATATGCAAGTATAGATTAAGGATATTTAACATTTACCGTAATAAAATATTAATTACAAAAAGTTTATTATTAGGGTATAATATAATTACAATATCTACATATATATATAATTTATTGTCTAGCTTTTGACACTATAACAAGAGAGTTTAAAACAAGTTTTAAGCTCTAAGACAGAAAGGAAGGGAATAATATGAGCGAATTTACTAGATCAATTAATAAAGCTTTAGCAGGATCTATTAAGTCATTTAAAGATTTCCCAGCTACAATAGCGTGTGCACTTGCTTTTATGTTAGTTACTATGGTAAGGATTCATCTTGACTGGCAAGACCAGGAGCAATACAATTTTTTACTTAACTGCCTGAATTGGTCTTTGGCTTTTGGAGCTTTATTTAGTCTGATGTTTATTACAGGTGCCCATAGTAGAAGAGGTACTAAACGAGCTTTTGTTTTTGCGAATCTTATTAGTATAATTGCAACTGTTAGTGTTTTTGTTCTTCTGTTTTTATTTAGTTATACAACTCCAGAATATAATGGAGCTGGTACACAAATTATTTCATCTTTGGCTGTAGCAAGGTTGATAGTAGGAATGTTAGTTAGCTACCTAGTTTTTGTAGCCCTAACAGCCCTAGTCGATGAAAAAGACGATTTCCCAAAAGCTATATTTATGAACCACAAGGCATTTTTTATTGCTTCAATTTATGGGATAGTAATAATAGCTGGTGTAAGTGGTGTAGCAGGAGCTTTTCAAGCATTGCTTTATCAGGATATGTCTGAAAAGGTTTATATGTATATAGCGACAATCACTGGATTTGTTGCATTTACTATATATGTTGGTTATTTTCCTGATTTTAGGAAATATATAAAAGATGAGGCGATAGAGATAGCTAAGAAGCAGCCACGATTCATAGAATTGCTATTTGGATATATTATGGTTCCAATAATGATTGCACTTTCAGTTGTTCTCCTTCTTTGGACAGGCCAAACAGTAATAAGTGGGGTGAATGTAAACTTTGTTGAACTTTCAAGTATAGCAGCCGTATATACAATCCTTGGTATTTGGCTACACATGATGGTAGCAGATCATGATACTAAAGTTACAACATTTTATAAGAAGTTTTATCCTGTTGCTGCACTTGTGATACTTATCTTTGAAGCAAGGGCCTTAATAGGGCAACTTAATACGACAGGACTTAAATCAACGGAATACTGGTTTATATTACTTTGGATTGTTGCAGTAAGTGGAGCTGTTTTGTTAATTACCTTAAAAGCTAAGGCTTATATAATTGTAGTAGGCATAACATGTATACTTGCAATTGTTTCTGTACTACCTATAACAGGCTATAATTACTTGCCAGCAAAAGCTCAGGTAAACAGGCTAGAGAAGTTATTAATCAGAGAAGATATGCTTAAAGACAATGCCATAGTTCCAGCAAGTAAAGAACCATCTTCTAAGGTAAAAGAAGCAATAACAGATGCTACTGAATATCTAAGTTATGCAAGTGATATCAAGCTACCAACTTGGTATAATGATGATGTTATTAGAAATTATAAATTTAAAACTGTATTTGGTTTTGATAAAACATGGCCTAAGAATGATTCTGTAGTAGAATACATAGGCTATCAAGCAATAGGCTTGTACTTGCCAGCAGTTTCACTAGATATTAGTGATTATAATCTAGCTATTAACTTAGGGCAAAGATTTGAAAAAAATCAGGAAGTAATTACTGCTAGTGGCTCCAATGGAACATACCAAATCCATTTAGATGCAAATTATGGAAGAAATATACCATCCTTTGAAATATATTTAAATGATGAGCTTATAATTGAAACAGATATGAAGGAATTAATTGATAGTATTATTGATAAATATACCTTTACAGACATGGAATATGAACCGGGTCTTATAGATGATATGACCATGATAGTTGAATCCAAAGAGATAAAAGTATTATTTGTGTTTTCAAGTATAGAGATTAGTACTAATTCACAAAGAGAAGATTTTGATTATGGAATTAATTTAGAATCAATTTATATACATGAAAAGTAGCTAAGTGTTTGCAAATCGATATTTTGTAATTTGGTTTTTATACTCTCATACAAATTTTTCGATACAAGCGTATAGAACACGCGATTTTCGCTCAAATCTTTGTATGAGAGTATAAAAACAACTAAAGTTAACTGCTTTCGCAAACACCTAAAGGAGTGATATCTAGAGGAGGTTATGTGTTATGTTAAATGATAAAAACAAGATAAAATTATCGGACAAGGATCTAGAAGACTTATTCCAACTACTAGAGGAACGTTTCAATAAGCATATGGAGCGTCATGAAGACATTAAGTGGGAGGATGTAGGAAGAAGGCTTTTAGATAATCCTAGTAAAGTTTGGTCACTTAGTGAAATGGAAAAGACAGGTGGAGAGCCAGATGTTATTGCTTATGACAAAGATTCTGATGAATATATTTTCTGTGATTGTTCAATTGAAAGCCCTATTGGTCGCAGAAGTACCTGCTATGACAAAGAAGCAAGAGAGGCTAGGAAGAAAAACAAACCTGAAAACAGTGCAATGGAAATGGCAAAAAATATAGGAATTCAAATTCTGACCCAGGAACAATACCGTGAACTTCAGGAAATAGGTGAATTCGATAATAAAACATCTAGCTGGATAAAAACACCTGATAGAATAAGAAAACTTGGTGGAGCATTATTTTGTGATAGGAGATATGATACAGTTTTTGTCTACCATAACGGAGCTGACTCCTACTATGGAGCTCGAGGATTTAGAGGATTACTTAGAGTTTAATATTTATAAAAAGAATTGTTCGTGTCTTGTAGGATACAATCTAGGAGGTGAAATAGATGTCAAATAATAGAACAGAAAGCAAAAGATTTACAAAAAAGACTAGAGAAGAACTTAGGGAAATTTTAAGTAGAATTCAGTATGAGGTCACACAAAATAATGCAACTGAGCCTTCCTTTAGAAATGAATACAATGATAACTTTGAAGATGGGATATATGTGGATATTAC
>CAZOSE010000131.1:0-6139 GCA_964582385.1 uncultured Lachnospiraceae bacterium | reverse complement strand
TCTTATTGAACCAAAAAACGGATCACTACCTCTACCACTGTTAGAAATTGCTGAACCCATTCCTTGACTATCTAGTATAGTCGCTCCTGTTACACCTATCTCAACAAAACCATCTAATATATCATCTAGATATTCCACTTCATTAAGAACAATAAATAATACATTCATACTATCACCTCTCCTTTTAGTTAATTAGACTGTTTTTGATTCCTTGCTTCTAGGTTTTAATGCTCCATTCTCTTCCCCTGCCCCTTGTATTGCAATTTTGGCTAGGATTGGTCCTGCTATTTCATATATTAGTACACTAAACAAGATTATTGTAATAATTGCTTCACTATATTGAGGTAGTTCTCTGGCAACTATCATTGAAAGACCTATGGAAATTCCTCCTTGAGTTAATAAACTCATACCTAAGTATTTTGTAACTTTAGGTTCTGATTTCACATATTTAGCACCTGCAGTTGCACCGGCTATCTTACCACCTGCTCTAGCAAGTATATATCCGAATCCTAATAATCCAACTTTACTTAATACACTTATATCCAAGCTTGCACCTGCTATAGTAAAGAATAATAAGTTTATTGGAGGTGTAAATTCACTAACAAGGTTAAATACTCTATTTGGCTTTTGCATTAAGTTTACCAATACTCCACCCATCATCATACATGTTAGCAATCCTGAGAAAGCTAATTGGGTAGATAAACCATTACCTAATAAAATGAAACCTAATACAATACATAGCAACTCTTCACGACTTTTAGCTTTTTTTGCTATATAACTTAAAATAAATCCTATAATACCACCTAATACTAGGGAACCTAATATTTCATATAAGGGTGCCCATATAAGTTGAAACAAGGAGAATGTTCCGACACCTGATGTAATCTTAGCTATAGATAATGCTATACTAAACATCATTACACCAACTGCGTCATCAAGTGCCACTACAGGTAATATAGTTTTTACCAAGGGACCTCTGGCCTTTAATTCTCTTATAACCATTAATATGCCTGCTGGTGCGGTTGCTGCTGACATACTTGCAATTACCAGACTAAATTCAAGTGGCTGTCTAAATATTATAAATGTGATTAAAAACACCAATCCAATAGCTCCAAATACTTCAGCTAAAGTGATGATCATTATATCTTTTCCAGTCTTTTTGATATCTTTTAATAAGAACTCACTACCAATGCTAAAGGCTATTGCAGCTAGTGCAATTTCATTTATAATACCAAAAGTCGCAGCCTCCCCCGACTTGATTACATTAAAAAATGATGGACCAATTATCAACCCACCAATAATATAACCTGATACATTTGGAAGTTTAAAGCGGTTAGCAATCCTTCCTCCAATTATACCTGTAAAAATAACAATGCTTATTTTAAAAAGCAAATCCAACAACATCATCCTCCATCTTTATTTAATTATGTTATTTCATTATAGCACAAATCGAATAAATATTCAATTTGTAGGGTTTACAGTTGTTGGTACTGTTGATGACAGAACCCATTCTCCTACCACCCTTTATAGTAATAGGGGAACAGGATAATGTATAAAATTTACCCCATTATCCTGATCCCTCTATTTATAAAACTTCTAAATGTGTCAAATAAACTTCCTAGTATACAAAATTAGTACTCGTCACGTACTCCAAATTCTGCTGATTCAATCCATTCCTCTGGTCTATTTACAAGTTTTACAACTTCCTCTAGTATTATACAATGCTTGTCTTCTTCATTTGCAAGAAATTCATAAATTTCTTTTCTTTCTGGGTCCTTTTCTGTAAGGCCTCTGTAAAGTTTCAGACTTTTTTCTTCCATTTCAAGTGCTTTTCTATAGGAATCTAATTGCGTTGGAGTCGTTTTTCCTATGGATTTTATATCATTGATATTTCTAAAGAGACTCCTTACTTCTTCTACAATATCCTTATCTTCAACAGGTGATGTTAGTTTGTCTTTGTTTTCTGTTAATAGTTTTGCATGTTGTCTTTCAGCCCCTGCTAATGTCAAGAATACCTTTTTTAAGTTTTCATCGTCATGTTTATCTGCCTGTTCCAAATAATATTTTTCCATATCTTCTTCTAGTGATAAAGCTAATTCATAAGTATCCATATTATCTCTCCTATTCTTTATTGTTAATTACATAATACCAATAAGTTCGATAACTTTCAACAAACTTTAATACGATTTGAAGCTATTTGCATATTATCTTTTTGTAATTTCATCTAATATTCATAATTCAGATTGAATATAGACAACCAGCAGTTGCGAATCTATATATTAAGCGGTTTAAACCGATACCCAGTTAATCTATAGCTCTTAACTTTCTAATAAAATCTTTAGTTTCATCTGCTATCTTTTCATATTCAATATCATGTATGTAGTGGGAAGAGTCCAGGTTAATAAGCGCTCCACATTCAATCAGTTCTATATATTTCTCTTGAAAAGTTCGCCACTTACCCACGTCCCAGCCAGTTCCTTCCCCATTGGATGAAAACAACAAGATTGGTATCTTGGGAACTTCACCATTCTTTACCTTGTTCGCATTTTTCTTAATTTCTTTCATTTCATTTAACATTGTCTTTGTTGCTGTTCGCCTATAAAAACCAGCTCTGTATAGTTCTTTTTCCTCATCTGTTAATGTCCCATATTTTATAGCATCACTTTCAGCAATACCTGGAATCAATCTTGTAATTCCTATATTAGCTGCAAAACTAGATAGTTTTATCATTGGCATATTGATATTATAATCCACATAAGATTCTGGAACAGACATATCAAGTCCTATAATTGCCATAAGCTCGTCTGGATACTTTTGGGCCCAATATAAGGCTTCAATCCCTGACATAGAGTGAGGCATTAGAATGTATGATCCACTTATTCCAGCCTTAATAAGTGCCTCTCTAGTTTCAGATAAAATGGTATCAATATCTCTATCTACATCAGCAACTTCACTAAATCCATATCCCTTTTTCTCTACTACTACTATTTTGTACTTATCACTTAAGAGTGAAAAAAGTGACTTGAAATCTAGAACAGGAGAACTCGTTCCACCGCCTGACATAAATACTAGGCTTATGTCTCCTTCCCCTTCTGTATAAATGTGCATAGAATGTCCACTTACTTCCACCATCTGTCCGTTAGGAATAAATAACTTATCTTCCTTAGATAGTCTAATTTTATGATTGACAAAAGTAACCAATAAAAACACAAAAATAATTGTGATAAGAACTAAAATTAAAGTTCCAATACGTTTAAAGGCAATTTTCATAATCTCCCCCAGTATCTTAATAGTTAAAAGTTATATAGATTCTTTCTTATAAAACTAAACTAGCGGCAATTGTAGCCCACTTCTTCCAGTTATACGATGCCTTTTTTAACTTACTTGTTCTAGCTTCTTCAATATATTTCTCATCTACATCTGTTAGAGCATCAAAAATCTTCTTACCTATCATACTTATATAGACATGAATTAGCATCAGATATTTGCTATATAACAAAATTTCATTATATTCTTCTATGTAAATATATTTAGTGAGAATTCAAATCTGATTAACTCTCCCTATACTTGATGCTCCCAGTATTGTAATACATGTGATTTCGTAACCTCAGCAGCTTTTTTGATATTCTCTTCCATTGAAAGTTCGTAGTACTCAGGACGGAAAATCTCTATTGTACAGCAGTCTCCTTCAAATCCAATCTTTCTAAGAGTATCTGCATACCTTTTATGGTCAAGACATCCTTTTGAATCCCCTGGCCAAAGTCTTTTAGCATCAGTATTATAACCAGCCCCACAAGGCAAATCTTCCATATCATTTAAATGCCATATAAAGATTTTCTTCCCATCAGCCTTTTCAAGTGCGTCCCAGCCTGATGCCATTGCATGAAAATGATATTGATCAAGTGTAACACCCAGTAGGGGAGAGTTAACCTCCTGTACAATTTCATAAGCATCTTCAAAACGATTAATTGACATATCAGGTGCTCCACAAAATTCAAGGGATAACTTAAGTCCTATTGGTTCACATTTTTTTATCATTTCCTTTAAAACTTCTACTGCATCTGCTTTTATTTCCTGACGTGTTGCATGTATGTTTTTTTCATTAAGGTCACTAGATGGAACAAGAACTACCATAGGAAATCCAACTATTTTACATATCTCAGGAAGTTTATCAAACTTATCCATAACAGCCTTTTTTTTCTTCTTTTGTTTGTTTCATATTAAAAGCTTCAAGTGCATTATAAGACAGTGGTTTTAGATTGTGGGAATTAAACCACTCTCTTAAATCTTCTAGCATATTACCAGATTCAAGGTATTTGTCCAAGCAGCCTGATTGAATATCAATATAATCAAAACCATTCTTTTCGCATAATTCTAGATCCTTTTGTAGAGAATGATTTTTACATCCTAAAGAAGTAGCCTCATTAAATCCTATTTTCATAATTATAATTCCTTTCTTTTTGCGTCGTGTTAATCCTTATTTTTTACATAAACTAACTTTTCTCCTTCATAATATAAGTGCATTATAAATGGATGAATATCTTCTTATAGTAATTTTTGTCTTATGTTTAGCGTTCGAAATAAGCGTCTACACCATTAGATATACCAATTGCTATTTTCCATTGGTAATCCTCTGATGCCATTAACTTATCTTCAGATGGATTGGTCATATAGCCCATCTCTACTATTGTTACAGGCACCCTACACCAATTTATTCCGCTCATGGTATCAGTTTCCCATACATACTGTTTCTTAGCTCCACTAGCGGCTACCATTTCATCTAATACATTCTCGGAAAGAGATTTACTTTTAGAATATAAATCACCATTATAGGGATTTGTATTGGTTTGGCAAATAGTCATTGAGCCATTTGTTGAGGAATTATCTGATCCATTTGCATGAATTCGGATAAAAGCATCAGCCCCTGCGTCATTGGCAATGGCTGCACGCTCACTATTACTAATGTTTACATCATGTTTAGTACGTACCATAATAACTTGGTAACCTCTTGCCTCTAATTCTTCTTGAAGTTTTAAAGACACTTGCAGATTTAACTGGTATTCCTTTAATCCACTAGCTACACCATGTGTACCCGAAGAAACTTTTGCCTTAGATTCAGTGGCACCTGGCCCAATTGGCTCTTTCTCACTATTACCTTTTTGCTGATGACCTGGATCAATAACTACGAGATAACCATCATTAGGCTCATTCACCACTATGGTTTCTTCAGCTGCTGAAGGCTCAGTTGATGGAGGCTCACTGGCTGTCTCTTCCTCTGTTGCCTCTTCACTTGTTGAGGCCTCTTTTATTGGATCTTCTTTTGAACTTTCTTCTGTCGGTCTTTGCTTAGAAACCTTGTCAATTGCTGGTGTTTCACTTGTTATGGTCTCTTTTGTTTCCTGGTCTTGGTCTACTACTGACTCCTTCTCCTTAGCACTACAAGATGTCGCTATTATAAATATTAAGATAATTGTAATTAATAACCTTATTTTTGACATGTTAGGTTTCTCCTCTTATCTAAACCTTGATATATTAAAACCTGTTTAACTTTTACTTTATAGACTGAATCTTCCTACTAATAAGTATTTTCCATTTCCATCACTCTATCATAAATCTTCTTATTTACTGGCACATCTATATTGTGTTTATTTGCCAATTTAATTACTGTACCTGCAAAGAGCTCTACTTCTGATTTTCTTTTTGCCAAACCATCTTGTCTCATAGATGGCATTCCAGCTGGATTCATGTTGTCTATTAGTTTTACATAACTATCAAAATCTTCTATGGTTACATTCACATTCTCTTTTTGCGCTAGTATCATTACTTCCTTCATAGCTGCTTTAAATAATTCTCTTGCTTCGCCTTCTTGTTGAACCGTCCCATAAGTCCCTTCATATATCATGACAATTTGATTTATTCCCACATTAAGCATGAATTTGCTCCATAACCTTCGGATAATATCTTTCTCCACCACATATGGCATGCCTACCTTATCAAATAAATCTATTACAGCCTGCAGCTTCATCTTTTTATCTTCAGTTTCTTCTGGAGTTCCTATGCATAGATGACCAAACTGAGTATATCTAACTTTATTCTTTTCTTTAATTACATCCATACCTTGTGCTACAGAATAAGTTAT
>CAZOSE010000130.1:0-6171 GCA_964582385.1 uncultured Lachnospiraceae bacterium | reverse complement strand
AAGTTAAAGAGGCCGTCTTAACATGTAAAATGGCAGGGATTAAGCCAGTAATGATTACTGGTGATCATATTCTAACAGCTTGCGCAATAGCTAGTGAAATCGGAATTATATCTAAATATGATTCTAAAGAATCAGCAATCTCAGGTGCAGAGCTTAATAAAATAGACGATATAGCTTTAACAGCTAACATAGATAAATACAAAGTATTTGCCAGGGTTACTCCTGAACACAAGGTACGTATTGTTAAAGCCTTCCAAGCTAATGGTGACGTGGTTGCTATGACTGGAGATGGGGTCAATGATGCACCAGCACTAAATGCTGCAGATATAGGGTGTGCTATGGGAATTTCAGGTACTGATGTTGCTAAGAATGCTTCAGACATGGTTTTAACTGATGATAACTTTGCAACAATTGTTTCTGCTATAAAAGAAGGCCGTGGAATCTACGCTAATATTAAAAAGGCAATACATTTTCTTCTTTCATGTAATATTGGTGAATTAATGACAATTTTTGTTGCTATAATATTAAATCTACCTTCTCCTTTAAAATCAATCCAATTACTGTGGGTTAACCTGGTTACCGATTCTTTACCTGCTATTTCACTAGCTGTAGATCCTTCTGATAAAAGTATAATGAATAAAAAACCAGTTTCACCTAAGAAAGGAATATTTTCTGATGGTTTAGGATTGAAAATAATTGTAGAGGGTATGTTAATTGGAGCCCTAAGTTTAAGTGCATATATTATTGGTATTAGACTATATGATGCAAGCTCTATTGGTTTAGCTTTCTTTGGTGGGGAAAGTACTATTTCTATTACTTCACAAATCGAACCAGTAATAGGTAGAACAATGGCCTTTTCAGTTCTTAGTATCTCCCAGCTGTTTCACTCCTTTAATATGCGAAGCGAGCATTCTATAAGGAAAATAGGTTTATTTTCAAACCCTCAACTTGTCTTATCCTTTATTATATGTGGCATTTTACAAGTTGCAGTAATTCAGGTAGAGACTCTAGCAAGATTGTTTAGTGTGGTTCCACTAACTCTTGCACAATGGTCTATTGTCTTAGTTTTATCCTTTATGCCTATAGTTGTTGTAGAAATTCAAAAGTCTTTTAATGAAATATGACCTTTAAAAAAAGCAGGGACAACATAAACTGACCTCTCATAAGTTAGATTTTAGGTCTAAATTATGGGAACAGTTCATATTGCACCTGCTTTTATATTGAATATTTCTTATATTAGATTAATATTAATAAATATTCTTTATTGTCTTAATAATTATTTTCTTCCTACTTTAAATGCTTTCTTTCCAGGATAAACAGCTGATGCTCCAAGTTCTTGTTCGATTTTTAGTAGACGGTTGTATTTTGCAACACGATCACTTCTTGAAGGAGCTCCTGTTTTAATTTGGCCTGCATTAGTTGCTACTGCGATATCTGCAAGTGTAACATCTTCTGTTTCACCTGATCTATGAGATACAACAGCTGTCCAAGCAGTGTTTTTAGCCATTTCAATTGCATCTAGAGTTTCTGTTAAAGTACCGATTTGGTTGAACTTAATTAAGATAGAGTTAGCAGCTCCCATATCAATACCTTTTTCAAGTCTTTCTGTGTTTGTAACAAATAAATCGTCACCGACTAATTGAACTTTATCTCCAAGACGGTCTACAAGTCTTACCCAACCTTCGAAGTCTTCTTCAGCAAGTCCATCTTCGATTGAAATTATAGGATATCTATTAACTAAATCTTCCATGTAATCAATCATTTGATCAACAGTTTTGAATTCGTCAGCCTTCCAGAAGTAGTAATCTCCTTCTCTACCAACCTTGATAGCTTCTTCATACATTTCAGTAGAAGCAACGTCTAGAGCTATTTGGAAGTCATCTCCGTTTTTATAACCAGCTTTTTCAACTGCTTTAACAATGTATTCTAATGCTTGCTCATCACTATCAAACTTAGGAGCAAATCCACCTTCATCTCCAACTGCTGTTACATAACCATCGTTTTGAAGTAACTTTTTAAGAGTATGGAATACTGTAGTACACCATTCTAAAGCTTCTGCAAATGTTTTAGCTCCAACTGGCATTATCATAAATTCTTGAATATTTAGACTTGAATCTGCATGCTTTCCACCATTAATTACGTTCATCATTGGAACAGGTAGAGTTTTAGCATTAACACCGCCTAGGTATTGGTAAAGTGGAAGTTCCACTGAATCAGCTGCAGCTGCTGCAACTGCCAGGGATACACCAAGGATTGCGTTAGCTCCTAAATTAGCCTTGTTATGTGTTCCGTCTAATTCTATCATTACTCTATCTATCTCTACTTGATTTAATGCACTCATACCTTTAATAGCATCTGCGATTACAGTATTAACGTTTTCTACAGCCTTTAAAACACCTTGTCCTAAATAACGGTTCTTATCCCCGTCTCTAAGTTCAACTGCTTCAAATGCTCCTGTAGATGCACCAGAAGGAACTGCAGCTACTCCTATGCTTCCGTCTGCTAAAACAACCTCTACTTCAACAGTTGGATTTCCTCTGGAGTCAATTATTTCTCTTCCTACTACTTTCTCAATATCAAAATAAGTACTCATATTAAATCTCCTTTCGTTTTAACCAATAATTTCTTTTGTCTATAATTTGTTATAATTTTTATTAGTGTGAACATCTTAAAAATATAATATTCAAACCACAACCAGATTATACCACACCGAACTAGCTATTTAAAGTAGAAACTATCTAAGTAAATATTTTTATATTAAACTTTGCTATTAAGACTAATGTCCTATTACTTTCTATTGTTTAATTTTTATTTATCTATTATTGCAATTATTTTGAACTTTTCTCTTTACTTTTTGTATAAGTTGTAGTATACTCAAATCAATAGAACAGGTAGCTCTATACCAACCATACAAGTTTCCAAATTTTAGATTTATTTATTAGTAGAGTTTTTAAGTTTGAATTTGTAAAAAGTACAGTAAAAGTAAGATTTTATTTAAGTTGAGCAGGGATATCAATCAATAGTTTAACCGATTTAAGTCCAGAAACAAATCATACTGATTGCCTAATTTAAGTTTAAAGAAGAAAAGTCATAATGATTAATTCCTTTTAAGTTTTAAGAAGTAAAATCACTGCTGGTTTTAAGAGTTAAATTTAGAAAAGTAAAGTCATACAAGATTATCGAATTTGAGTTTAGAAATGTAAAATCATTAAGATTGAACTAATTTAAGCTTAATAAGTAGAATCAGAATGATAACACTGTTTTAAATTTATTAATAAGAATCAACACCGGTTTAATAGCTTTAGCTCTGGGAAGAAGAATCAAAAGGATTTAACTAATTTAAGTTTAGAAAAGAAAAGTCAAAGCAGATTTAACCTGATTTAAGTTTAGAAAACAAAACCAATTATCGATTGAACTGTTCCAATTTAAGAATCAAAACCGAATATAAGTTTTAAAAAATTTATAACAGGAATAAATTATGAAAGCGTGAGTGATTTATTGTTAATTGAAGTACCGCCAGGAGACTTGAATGGTTGGTACACCTACCAGAAGTTCTATTTAATGTAAGGACGGATAGTTTCTAAAAAAGAAAATATTCGTCCTTATAATTATGCCTAAATTCCGGTTCTGGATAAAACTATACCTCTAAAAGTGATCTTACAATTCTTTAAACAACCTATCTCCCACTTTAATTAATACAATATAAATGACCAAAGTAATTATTGCCATAAAGCCTATTACTAATAGGTTTATTATTGTTGGCTTAACAATGCCACTTAGTAAGTACTGGCCACCTATTGGTATAAGAGCTGTTGCAATTCCTCCGAATATGGCTAACAAAGATGATAGGGATTGTTTGATAACAGTTACTTCTGTTTTCCAATTAAAAACTGGAAAGATTAGATTTATTAAAAGACCTAATATTGATGTAGATAAAGCATATACTATTGCCACTAGCATAGTTATTAATCCATGGATTGGGGATAGCTTTAGGCCTATGGATAGAATTATTATGCCAATTAGGCTAGGTGGTAGTATTATAGTTAAATTCACTGCTATTTTACTATGGAATATTTCTTTTGTAGATACAGGTATAGATTTTATAATCCATAAGTTACTACCTTCTAAGGATATTGAGCATGCACTTGTATATACCAGGACAATAAAGAAAGGTATAGCTATAGGTAGATAAGTTCCTGCTAGTTTTGTAAAGCCAGGTATTTCTAGTAGCTGGTCTAGGCTCTCGTTCTTAATGAATAGGGTTGCTATCGCTCCTATTAGTAACATTATCATTCCTATACCTGTGTTAAGTACATAAAGGGACGAAGAAAAGTATCTAGATAGCTCTTTTTTATATAAAGAAATAACAGGACTTGCTAAGGAGTAGTTTCTTTTCTTCTTTTTTGTGCTCGTTTGAATTGATGTTATACTACTATTTATTTCTTTAAATTTATTACCTATTACTATTATATAGCCAATAAATAAAGCTACAGATATAATTGCAAATATTAAAAAGTAGCTTAATTTATACCCTACAATAATTTCATTATATATTCTTGCCAAAGGATATATTTCTTTTGCAATGTTGGTTATAGCATTGACGCTTTGACCTAGTTTTTCTTCTGAACTTGATGTAAAGGTACTAATAAATAATATTCCCACTACAAGCAATAAATTCAATACAATATTAACAAAAGTGTTTCGCTTAAATTTAGATGCTATATATACTATGATTGTTCCTAAAATTGTTCCTATTATCATTGGTACAATTGGTATAAATAATAAAGTAAGTATAGTATAAATATAAAATCCAAGTTCAGGCTTAGCAAGTACTATATATGCAATACTTGAAGGAATTATTACTATAAGAGTGAAAGTAAAATTAATAATATATAAAGTTAAAAGACGATTTGTAACTATTATATTATGCTCTATAGGTAAGGACATAAGTAGGTCATAATCTTTGAAAGCAAACAAAGTACCCTTTACCCGTGTAATAGTTGTAATCACAACAAATACTGACACAATAGACATTACAAGTTCTGGTAATACTTCTATTTGTCCAAGGGATGCGAGTATAGTTCCTATGCCATAACTATACATATAAGAGGTTGCTAGAATTATAATAGTTAAAGCAGCGATTCCTACTATCCCTAGCATTTTTTTCATATTTTGCTTTAAATCTCTTTTCCTTAGTATATTATTAATATTAAAAACCGATCCTAAAGAAATCCTAGTTAATAGCATTAGATCCTTCATGATAAATCACCTTCTCTAGAAGCTACCAAACCAAGGAATATGTCTTCTAAGCTCTTATCACCTATTACATCTTTTGTTAAGCCATCGGCTATTAATTTTCCTTCTTGAATAATGCCTATTTTGTTACATAACTTTTCTGCAACTTCTAGTACATGGGTTGAAAATATTATAGCACTGCCATTATTGCAAAGTTTCGTAAATACCTGTCTTAAATCATGGGAAGCTTTAGGGTCAAGCCCTACAAAAGGTTCATCAAGTATTAATAATTTAGGAGTATGAACAAGTGCTGAGATAACGGCAATCTTTTGCTTCATTCCATGGGAATACGAAGAGATTAAGTCATCATAATTCTTTGATATATCAAACATGTTACCATATTCATTAATTAATACTTCTCTCTCCTTCTTTGAAACCTTATAAACATCTGCAATAAAGTTAATATATTGCAAACCCGTTAAATGTTCATAAATATCAGGATTATCTGGTATGTAGGCAAGTTTTTGTTTAGCCTCTACAGGATTATCTTTAATTGAAAGTCCATCAATTAATATTTTCCCTTCTTTAAAGTCTAGTATTCCAGACACTGCCTTAAGTGTAGTTGTCTTTCCTGCCCCATTGTGTCCTATAAAACCATAAATATCCCCAGGTGATACTGTTAGACTTAAATTATCTACTGCCTTTTTACCACCTTTATAAATTTTAGTAAAGTTTGTTATTCTAAGCATGACTCCTCCTATATCCCAATACTAGTGGATGATTGTTAAACTTTGTTTTATAATCTGAGTTTCTAGGTTAACTTCTCTATACAAAAAAGTATATTCAATTGGTAAAACATTGTCAATTCTATTCTTTAAAAACTCTTTTGAAATCATTGATAACTTGTGACAAAATCTTCAAAATGGGTATGAAAAA
>CAZOSE010000129.1:5113-6181 GCA_964582385.1 uncultured Lachnospiraceae bacterium | reverse complement strand
ATTTATTAATCAAATAATACTATAGGTTTGATTAGATCACGTGGTTTGTTAACCATTAATTCGAATGCTGGCTCAATACTTTCAAGTCCGTGGAATCTATGAGTAATCATTTTAGCAGGGTCTAGACGGCCATATTCAATAAGAGAAAGTAATCTTTCCATTCTTCTTCTACCACCTGGACATAAACCACCTTTAATTTCTTTATGAGCTAGGAAACTAAGAATGTAAGCATTGTCTAATTCTGTTTTTGCTTCGCCAGTTATAACTTCAAGCATTGCTACTCTACCGCCACCAAATCTAACGGATCCAACAGCGTTATTTAGTGCTTCTGATCCACCACCTGCAACTATTGCAACGTCTGCACCTTTACCATCTGTTAATTCCATAATTTGTTCAACAAGATTACCATCTCTATAGCTTAAGATATCAGTTGCACCATATTCTTTAGCAAGTTCTACACAGTTTGGTCTTGTACCTATAGCGATTAGTCTACCAGCACCTCTAAGTTTAGCTGAAGCAACTGCCATTAAGCCTACAGGGCCAATTCCGTATACTACTACAGTATCTCCGTACTGAACGTCACCTAATTCTGAACCGTAGAATCCAGTTGTCATCATATCTACAGCCATACAAGCTTGTTCGATTGAAACATTTTCTGGTATATGAGCACAGTTCATATCAGCAGATCTAACTTTGATTTGATCTGCAAATGTACCATCTTCATAAGATGAAAAGTTAATAGCTGAAAATGGTCCACCAACATCTTGATGTTTAGTATCTTGATAATCAGGGTGCCACCATGTTGGAGTTGTACATGGTATTACAACTCTATCTCCAACTTTAAAATCCTTTACGCTTTCACCAGCTTCAATAATTTCACCTATTGCTTCATGACCAAGAACTCTATTTATTAAGTGAGGCCCTTCACTTTCCATAGCTGAGTGAACATCTGATGAACATGGAGCTAACGCTAATGGACGACAAATAACATCATATGGACCACAAACATAATCTGGTTTCTCCATCCAGCCTACATTACCTTTTTCAAAAACGCCAAAACCTTTCATT
>CAZOSE010000129.1:0-5013 GCA_964582385.1 uncultured Lachnospiraceae bacterium | reverse complement strand
TGAAATAATTTAATTATACAGGTGCGAGATTAGTTGTATACAGTCAAACTTTGTAATATAATGGTTTGGTAGACATACGCACATATAACAATTGTATAAAGAGGAAAAAAGGTTTAAAAATTCTCTATTTATTAAATGAAAAGGAAGTGATGAAATGAAAGAAGAATTATATGACAAACTATTAGTGTTTCTAAAAGCTGAAGACAAAGAAAACGCTGTAAAATTATGCATAAATTCTCTTGAAAACAAGGATGTTTCAGTAGTTGATCTTTATGAAAAAGTCCTAACTCCTGCATTAAATAGTATAATAGATGATTATCCAAACGATGAGGATCTAATATGGAGAGAGCATGTGAGAAGTGGCATTGTTAGAAGTATAGTAGAACTATCTTATATTTATGTTCTTAGAGAAAGGAAGGAATTGGGTAATGGTGGAAAAGGAAAGGTCATTGTTATGTGTCCAGATTTTGAAGATCATGAACTAGGTGCAAGAATGGTATCTGACTTTTTTACTATAGCTGGATATGAAACCACATTTATAGGGGCTAAAACAGCACATAAGACAGTTCTTAAAGCTATAGAAATAATCTCTCCAAAGTATATCTCCATCAGTGTTACAAACAATTTTAATTTATTTTCAACTAAGAAGATAATAGAAAAAATAAAAAATTCTACAGATCAAAAGATATCTATTCTCTTAGGAGGAAGAGTTTTTATCTCTAATCCCAAGATTTATAAAGAAATAGGTGGGGATTATTTACTCAAAAACTTTCAAGACATCCTAAACCTAGAGAAGGGAGTTGAATGATATGAGATTGGCTATTAATATTGCAACTAGATTTTTAAAATCTAGTAAGGGACAGACTTTATTAATTGTATTAGGAATAACAATAGGAGTTTCTGTGCAGATATTTATAGGTTCATTAATAGATGGACTTCAAGTTTCTCTTGTAGATAAAACTATAGGTAGCTCATCCCATATTACCATCACCCAAGAGGATGACAGAGAGTACATAACAGAGTATGATAGTTTAATAGATAAATTAGATAATGATAACAGATTTTCAGCAGTTTCCAAGTCTTTTGATTCTCCAGGGTTTATTAATAACGAAGATGATTTAAGTTCTATACTTGTGAGAGGCTTTGAATTTGATGCTGCAAATGGTATTTACAAATTTGAAGAAAAACTGATAGAAGGTAACCTTCCAACAAATGATATGGAAGTTATTATTGGTAAAAACTTATCTGAGGATTTAGAACTAGATATTAATGATGTAATAAAATTATCCACATTTGATATGAATGGAGCAGACGTAAAAATTGTAGGAATATTTGATTTGAAAGTGGCAAGTTTAAACAAGTCTTGGATAATATCAGAATTAGGTACTGCACAGAAGATTTTTAACCAAGAAGATAACTTAACTTCAATAGAAACACAAGTTAGCGAAGTATTTGATGCTGATATCATTGCTGAAAGTATAGAAGAAGATTTAAGTGGATTAAATTTAGTATCAACAAACTGGAAGGTAGAAAATGAAGAGCTATTATCAGGTCTAGCAGGTCAATCAGCATCAAGCATTATGATACAAGTATTTGTATTGTTAGCAGTACTACTAGGTATAGCATCAGTTTTGGCTATTTCAGTTGTACAAAAATCAAAACAGCTAGGAATTTTAAAAGCAATGGGAATTAAGGATAAAATCTCTAGTCAAATATTTTTATTTCAGGGCCTCATATTAGGAACAATAGGAGGAGTAATAGGAGCTTTTGTAGGAGTAGGTATTTCACTTGCTTTTTCAACCTTTGTAAAGAACCCAGATGGAACGGCCTTGGTACCATTCTATGTGGACTTTAAGTTTATAGTTACATCGGTGGTAATAGCTATTGTAGCATCAACCTTAGCAGCTCTTATTCCAGCAATTAACTCATCAAAACTTAATCCAATAGAGGTGATCAAAAATGGCTAATATATTAGAACTTAAAAATATTAATAAGGTATACGGGGAAAAAATAAAGACACAAGTTTTATTTGATGTAAACTTAAAGTTTGCTGAGTCGTCATTCAATTCAATAATAGGTGAATCAGGTAGCGGTAAGTCAACATTAATGAATATAATCGGGACTCTTGATAAGGCAACAAGTGGAGATGTTATAATAGATGGTAGAAACATATCTAATATGAACAAAGATCAATTATCAGTACTTCGTAATGAAACTATTGGGTTTATATTTCAATTTCACTTTTTGCTTCCAGAGTTTACAGTATTAGAAAATGTTCTGATGCCTTATAAAATTAAAAACAACAACATTGTAGATAAAGCAGGATTGGATAGGGCCAATGAGTTAATTGAAATCGTTGGATTATCAAAAGTTAAAAACAATAAAGCTACAGACATATCAGGAGGGCAGCAGCAAAGGGGAGCTATTGCAAGAGCATTAATTAATAACCCTAGGATAATTCTAGGTGATGAACCAACCGGGAATCTAGACTCTGAAACTACAGAGACCGTGTTTAGTCTCTTAAAAGAAATAAACCAACTGTATAAATCCACATTTATTTTGATAACTCATGATAAGAAGGTAGCTGAAAGAGCAGATAGGATTATTGAGATAAAAGATGGAAGGATAAATATGGATATTATTAATACTATTTAGGCGCATATATAAAGGTACCAGCTTTGGAGACTAAGGGTTTCTGGGGCAGGTACTTTTTTTGTACTTTTTATATGGAAAAGAGTGTTTAGTATAGAGTTTCTTAACTGTAAATGGGTCAAAATTTGATAAAACTCATATCATATTAATAATGAGTTTATGATAAATATTTTATAGATAAAATGTTTATTAATTGAGGGACGAAATGAATTTTGTTATTGAACCGACATTATCAAATATTATATTTATTTTATTAGCAATTATTGTATTAAATTCTTTAATATACAAATATAAGATTAAATTAGATTATATTGTTATTAGTGCGGTGTTTTTAATGTTTGTAGCTATTGTAGAACCAGCTCCAACAGATTTGATTTTTATTTCTGTACTGATATTTTCCATTAAGGAGAGAAAAGTTTCTAAAGTAAAGTGGCAAAAAATGATATATCCAACTTGTCTATTGTTTCTTTACCTTTTTGTTGCAGGATTATCCATGTTTAATATTCAAAATAAATATATTGGTGTTCGCTTTTATTTGATTTCATGTTACTTGATAATTTTATGCTTGGCAATCTTTTTCTATATTGACAAGGATAATTATATGCCAATACTTCGGATTTATATTATCTCTTGTGCTGTTGCTTCAATTTTTGGTATTATTGGCTATTTAGGATATTTCCCTGAATATTTACGAATGGATGAATGGCGTACGAAATCATTATTCAAAGATCCTAATGTCTTTGGGGCTTATCTAATACCTGGTATCATTCTATTAATTGGAGATTTAAAAGTTCAGACTTTGATTCCTTTAAAGAATAAAGAACAAACTACTAGAAAGTATTTCAAATATTTAAATGTACAAGTACTAAGTAAAATTTTCCTAGGTACCCTTATAATGACAGGGGTTATTATAGCATTCTCTAGAGGGGCATGGGTATCTCTTGCAGTAGGGATTATTACCTTATTCATTTTAAATTTTAAGAAGTTAAACATTAAAAAGATTGATTACAAAAGGAGTTTTTTTCACGGAAAGGCTAAATTTGAAGCCTTATGATTCAGATAGGTTTAGAGTACAAGTAATTGGGGTAAATTCAGCCTTAGATCATGTATTTGGATATGGACCAGGACAGTTTGAAGGGGTAATATTCCAGAAAAGTAGAGAAGCCTATTCAGCCCATAGTATATATGCAAGGTTACTATTGGAAAATGGTATTATTGGATTTGTATTATTAATGGCTTTATTTCTTTATCTTCTTGTTAAACTCTTTAAAATTAAAAAGGTGGAAGAAAATAACCATCTAAATTCAATATATATTGCAATTTTAACATCCTTACTTGTTAATAGTCTTGTGATTGATACACTACATTGGAGACATTATTGGTTATTCATTGGTTTATCATTAGCCTATATAAGTGAATTTCAAGTAGTGAAAATACCAGAATGGAGTATATCTAAAGGACAAGAAAGACTAAAATATTTAAAAATAAAAGTCACTAGAAAGATAAGAACAGTATCATTTTTTCTTATAAGGAATATACTTGTCTTTTTAGGAATGTTTAGAGATGTTATAAAAGGCCATGAAAATGAAGTTTTGATACTAATGTATCATAGAGTTAATAATGATATTGATTTTGAACTCTCGGTGAAGAAAAAACATTTTAATTGGCAGATGGAGTATCTAAAGAATAAGAATTATAAGGTTATTTCAATGAAAGAAGCATATGAAATGATAAAAAAAGATTCGGTTTATGGAAAATATATTGTCTTAACCTTTGATGATGGATATGAAGACTTTTATATGAATGCATTTCCAATATTAAAACAGTTTAATTATCCATCTACTATTTATTTAGTTCCAGGATATATAGAATCGGACAGAGTTTATCCATGGGATGATGAATTTGGCAAAAGTAATCTAATGGATTGGCAACAGATAAAAGAATTAAGTGATGATGAGCTGATAGAAATAGGCTCTCATACATTAAATCACTATAACCTAAATATTATTGAAGAAGAAGAAGTTCGCAAAGAGCTTGAAGAATCAAAAGATATTTTGGAAGAAAGAACAGGGAAGAAAGTAGTCCATTTTGCTTATCCAAAAGGAATCTACAGTGAAGAAGCATATAAAATAATGTATGAGTTTTATGAAACAGGAGTATTAATATTTAATGGTCTTGGCGTAGATAATTCTTTAGTTAAAAAACAGTGTTATTTGCTTAAACGTATGCCAGTTAGTAGAAGTGATACGAGATTTATTTTTATCGGTAGAATTAAAGGGTGGATTTGGTTAGAGGAAGTTGTAAGAAATAGGATTGAAAAATCCCTAAGAAAAAGAAAAGGAACTAATTCTTTATAACGGA
>CAZOSE010000128.1:0-6245 GCA_964582385.1 uncultured Lachnospiraceae bacterium | reverse complement strand
ATCGATAGCTTAACAACCGCCGACCAGGCTGCAAAACTAAGTCATATGAATGAATAATAGTAATCTATAATAAATTGGAGCTCGAGAACCTTGTTTTCGAGCTCGTATTGTCAGTATAATTAATTAAGAATACAAATACAATATATAGCAAAAGGGGTGGAGTAAATGATTAGTAGCTCAAATAATGGACAAATCAAATATATTAGTTTATTACAGAAAAAAGCTAGAGCACGTAAAGAAGAAAAAGCCTTTGTTGTTGAAGGTATAAAAATGTTTGAAGAGTCAAGAACTCAGGGCAACCTGATTAAATCATACTTTTCTGAAAAGTTTTATAATAATAAACTAAAGGATGAACCAGATTATTTTCAAGGATTATCCTATGAAATAATTCGGGATTCTGTATTTAAAAAGTTGTCAGAGACATCAACACCACAAGGGGTATTGGCTATTGTAGAAAAACCAAAGTATGATATTTCTAAGATAATAAATAACACAAATGCTAGCTTGTTATTATTAGAAAACATACTAGATCCTGGTAACCTAGGTACTATGGCAAGAACAGCAGAAGGAGCAGGATTTTCTGGAATAATTTTAAGTAATGATTCTGTAGATATGTTAAATCCCAAAGTTGTTCGCTCTACCATGGGAGCAATTTATCGTATGCCTTTTGTATATGTAAAAGATTTTGAAGGTACATTGAAGGAAATACAGAAAAATAATATACCTATATATGCCGCACACTTAGAGGGAGCAAGGTATTATGATGAGGTGAAATACCCTAAAAGGAGTGGAATTCTAATTGGCAATGAAAGTAATGGACTTAAAGATAATATAGCAAAAATTGCAGATGGAATGATTAAAATACCAATGAAGGGAAATGTAGAATCATTAAATGCTGCAGTTGCGGCAGCAATAATAATGTATGAAATTGCCCGCCAGAATAAGTAATAATAACATTATTACAAACTCTTTAAGAACTAATTAAGAGAATGTAAAGAATTTAAGGGAATATTAAGAATTGAAATATTGATTAATTGAATAGGATGAATTAATATATACCGTATAATATTAAGAAGTTATTCTAGAAATAGGTGGGAGTATGAACACATTGAAAAAAGTTTTGCAAAATCGAAAGGTTTGCATAAGTTTAGCAGTTATCTTATTGCTTATTAAATTAATTACATATTATATGTTACTCGAAGGAAAAATAGGAGACTATTATAATCTTATTATTACCTTTGTGTTATTTTTAGCCTTGTTTTTTGGATTAGCATCTAGTGAGCTTAAATATAAGAGGGGTATATTCTTAGCACTCTATACAGGGCTTGCTATTTTAATGTTTGCAGATTCCATGTATTATAATTATTATCATCAAACTGTATCTATTAAGCAATTATGGCAGATTAAAAATGTTGCGTCTGTTCCAGAGAGTTTAATCGCCACTTTAATTCCTTCAAGTATTTTTCTACTATTAGATATTCCAATAGTATATTATATGTTTAATAGGATAACTAGCAGTGATAACAAGCTAGCTTTAAGAATTTTAAAAACCCAATCCCCAAATATTAAGAGCTTTAATTCTATAATAGGTATCCTTGTCCTTCTTGTAGTTATTAATCCATTTAATAGTGTTATATTAACTAAAATAAATAGTTTAGAGTTTTTCACCAGTCATGTTAATGATATTTATGTGTCTTTAACAGAAAACCTAGTATCTGAACAAATATCAGCTGAAGAGATTCTAGAAGTTGTTGAAGAGATTCAGGAAGAAGGAACAGTTTATAAACACTCAAAATATAATGACATAGGAGCTAATAAGAATTTAATTCTTGTACAAGTAGAATCGCTACAAAACTTTGTCATAGGAAGAGATTATCAAGGGGTGGAACTTACTCCTAACCTTAATAAACTTATTAAAGGAGAAAGCCTATATTTTGATCAGTATTACTCACATATTGGAAAGGGTAATACATCTGATGCTGAGTTTTCAACTTTAAATAGTTTATACCCAGTTATTGAAAGAGAAATATATACATTATATAAGGATAATACCTTTTATGGTTTACCGTGGATATTAAAGGATAAGGGATATGAGACGGTAGCATTTCATGGTTATGAAGGTGGATTTTGGAATAGAGAAGAAGCTTATCCAGGCCAGGGTATAGATGAGTTTTATAGTATTGAAGATCTAGATCAAACAGACTCACTGGGAATGGGAATATCGGATGTGTCCATTTTTAATCAAGCTGTTGATATAATGAAACAAATAGATGGGCCATTTTTAGGTTTCACAGTTACCTTAACAAACCATCATCCATATCTCCTTCCAGAGGATATGCAAACTATTGATTTGTTAGAAGAGCATAAAGATACGAAGTTTGGTGGCTATTTAAATACTGTAAAGTATACGGATTATGCAATTGGAGAATTTATTAAAAAACTAAAGTTAGAAGGACTATATGAGGACTCAGTTATTGTTTTTTATGGAGATCATCACGGTCTAAACTTTGGTATGGATGATAATGATATAATTGTTTCTGAATATTTAGGTAAACCATATGACTATAATGAGATGCTTAATGTTCCCTTAATTATTCATGTTCCTGAAAGTGGTATTAATGAAACAATATCCAATACTGGAGGCTTTGTTGACTTTTTACCTACAATAGCTAATATCATGAATCTAGAAATACCCCATCCATATATATTAGGTAAGGATCTAGTTAATGAGTCAGATGGGCTTATTGCATTTACTTCATATCTTCTGCGAGGTTCTTTTGTAAAAGATGATATAATTTTCGAGGTTTCTAGGGAAGGGATTCTAGAAGGAAGTCGTGCATGGAATGTTCACACATACGAAAGTATAGACCCACTGGTCTTGGAGGAAGAATATGAGCTTGCTCTTACCTTGAAACAGACCTCTGAAGAGATTTTAGAGCAGGATTTGATTAATGACTATATAACAAATATGAAAAATAAATAGTTTTACTAATACGGTTATTGCTATATTAACACTTGACATAGCGATAACCGTAATATTATATTATAATAAATATGAAATATTATTAAGGAGGAAGTATGGATCCTGATAGAACAATATTATGTGGTAGTAATGCCTATGAAAAAAGATATTATCTAAACGAGAATTTCTCATCTTTGCCAGATGCTGTGAAACATGAACTACAAATTATGTGTGTTTTATATACAGAAGAAATTGGTGGAATTCTTACTCTAGAATTCGATAATTATGGTAATTTGTTATTTCAAACTTCAGCAAGGGAAGATGATATATTATTTGATGAAATTGGTAGTTATCTCATGATTAAAGATATGAAGATTAAAAGAAAAGATTTACTAGAGGGCCTAGAAACATTTTTTAAAGTGTTTTATTTAGGACAAGACTTTGAAGAATAAGATAAATAGTTTTATTTAAGCAAGTAATAATAAGAAAGGTCGGAGATTATATGTTATTAGGAATAGATATTGGAAATACAAATATAACACTTGGTTTATTCGAAGATGATAAATTAGTATATAGCTTTAGACTTACAACAAAGACACCTAGAACTTCAGATGAGTATGGAATTATACTAGAGGATTTACTTAGGAGTAAAAATGTAAAAAAAGATGAAATAAAAGATGTTATTATATCCTCTGTAGTCCCAGGAATTATGCACTCTTTTAATAATAGTATAAAACGATATTTGGACAAGAGACCATTTGAAGTTGGAGTTGGAACTAAGACAGGTATTAATGTTGTAACGCCTAATCCTGAACAAATTGGAGCAGATAGGATTGTAGATGCAGCAGCAGCTTATGAACTTTATGGTGGTCCTTTAATTGTAATTGATTTTGGTACTGCCACAACTTATGATCTGATTTCAAAGGATGGGTCATTTTTAGCTGGAATAACTAGCCCAGGAATTAGAATATGTGCAGATGCACTGTGGAAAGAAACTGCAAAACTCCCAGAAATTCAAATTAAGAAGCCTGATTCTATTCTTGCAAAAGAAACTGTATCTAGTATGCAAGCTGGACTAGTGTATGGATATATTGGACAAACTGAGTACATAGTTAAAGAAATTATTAGGGAGTCTAAGATTGAAAATATTAAAGTAGTCTCAACAGGTGGATTTGGAAGAATGATAGCAGATGAAACAGATGTAATTGATATTAATAATCCTGATTTATCTTTAGAAGGATTAAAGATTATTTATAATAAGAATAGAAAATAGTGGTAATGAATTATGAATAGAAACTTAGTAATTGGAAATGTAAATATAAAAGGCAATTTAATACTTGGACCTATGGCGGGTGTAACTGACCTGCCATTTCGCCTTTTATGTAAAGAACAAGGAGCAGACCTATTATACACAGAAATGGTTAGTGCAAAGGGAATTGAATATAATAATAGGAATACCGAGGACTTATTAAGTATAGAAGATAAAGAAAGACCTATAGCGATCCAGCTATTTGGAGCTGATCCCTATGCCTTAAGTGAAGCAGCAAAAAAGATAGAAAACAGAAACTTCGATATACTAGATATTAATATGGGCTGTCCAGTTCCCAAGGTTGTCAATCATGGTGAAGGTGCTGCCTTAATGAATAATCCAAAACTAGTTGGAGAAATAGTATACTCCCTTTCAAGGGCAATTAATAAACCTGTAACAGTAAAAATCAGAAAAGGCTTTGATGATGATAATATTAATGCAGTTGAGATTGCAAAGATTGCTGAGGCAAATGGGGCTGCAGCAATAGCGGTTCATGGACGTACTAGAATGCAATATTATACTGGCAAAGCCGACTGGGATATTATTAGTAAGGTAAAACAAGCAGTATCGGTTCCTGTAATAGGAAACGGTGATGTATATGATGTACATGATGCAATAGACATAACTAATCAAACAGGATGTGATGGTATAATGTTAGCAAGAGGTGCTAAGGGCAATCCTTGGATATTTTCCCAAATTAAAGAGTATTTTGTCACAGGCATTATAAAAGCCAAACCTGAGATTGATGAAGTTGTTCAGATGATTTTAACCCAATCTAAACTAGCAATAGAATACAAGGGTGAATTCACTGCAATGAACCAGATGAGGAAACATATTGCCTGGTATATAAGTGGATATCCTAATGCAGCAAAACTAAAGAATAGTACCAGTTATATAAAAACATATGAAGAGCTAGAAACTATACTAAATGATTACCTAGAGAGTATAAGCGACATTAACAATAAATTATAAAGATTATTACTTTACATCCTTATATAAGTTACTTATAAAAAAATAGTTGATTTTACGGACAAAAAAGTGTATGATAGCAAGTAACTAATTAAATGTACGCAGTGGAGATACAAAAGTGTACTGTGTGCGAACAATTTTTGATTAAATTAGAATAATAAGGCGAAAGGAATATAGAATATGAATAAATTACGAGTAGGAATATTAGGCGGAACTGGTATGGTAGGGCAGCGTTTTATTACCTTGTTGAACAATCATCCATGGTTTGAGGTTACGACAATTGCTGCAAGCCCTAGGAGTCAAGGACAAAGATATGAGGATGCAGTTTCAAAAAGATGGAAGATGCAAGCAGAGATACCAGCTTCTGTAAAAGATATAATTGTTAAGAATATTAATGATGTAGAAGGAGTCAGCAGTGAAGTAGACTTTGTATTTAGTGCAGTTGATATGTCTCATGACGAAATCAAGGCAATTGAGGATGCTTATGCAAAGGCAGAGACTCCTGTGGTATCTAATAATAGTGCCCATAGATGGACTAAGGATGTACCAATGGTTATACCAGAAATCAATCCAGAACATTTTGAAGTTATAGAAGCTCAAAAGAAGCGTTTAGGAACTAGTAAGGGATTTGTGGCTGTAAAGCCAAACTGCTCTATTCAAAGTTATACACCTGCCTTATATGCTCTTAAGGAATTTGGAATAAAGGAAGTTGTAGTTTCAACTTACCAGGCTATTTCAGGCGCAGGGAAGAACTTTGAAGACTGGCCAGAGATGATTGATAATATAATTCCATACATAGGTGGAGAAGAAGAAAAAAGTGAACAAGAACCATTAAAGATATTAGGAAAAGTTGAAGATGGAGAAATTCTTAATGCAAGTGAACCACTTATTACAGCACAGTGTATACGTGTGCCTGTCTTAGATGGCCATACAGCAGCAGTATTTGTTAAGTTTGAAAACAAACCAACTAAGGAAGAGATAATAAAGTCATGGAAAGAATTTGAA
>CAZOSE010000127.1:0-6252 GCA_964582385.1 uncultured Lachnospiraceae bacterium | reverse complement strand
ACAAAGAAGTTCGTAGGAGTGTAGTTAAACTCCAACAAAATTCCCAACGATGAAGTCTTTGGATGAATAAAAACACCCAAAGTATAGGATAAAAAGTATTGCTTAGAGGATGTTTTCTAAAGAAGTTTAGGAAATATCCTCTTTTTAGTGCGCCAGGGCATGGTAGTAATCTAGTTGGTAAAATTACAGTCACGGGTATTTATCAACAAGTGTACTAAGCCACAAGTTGGTATAGGTTTTATTCTAAAAAATTGAATGTCAACAGTGTTTTTTAAAAATATATGTGATACAATCTAATACAAAAATAAAGAGCAATGGAGGAAATTTGAATATTGAAGAAGCATAAGCTGTTATTGTTTGATATGGATGGAACATTATATCTTGGTAATAAATTATTTGATTTTACAAAAAAATTACTTGGAAGGATTAAAGAAGAAGGTAAAAGATATATTTTTATGACAAATAATTCTTCTAAGAGCGTACAAGATTATGTAAAAGGACTTGAGAAACTTGGAATTGAAGCATCAGAAGATGATTTCATGACTTCATCTCAAGCAACAGCTTATTACTTGAAATTACATCATGAGGGAGACAGGCTATATGTGTGTGGAACAAATTCATTAAAAGAAGAACTTCGTAAAGAAGGATTTGAAATTACAGAAAATCTTGAGGAAGTAGATTGTATTGTAATGGGATTTGACACAGAACTTACTTTCAAAAAAATAGAAGATGTATGTAAGTTATTATTAAGCCGAGAACTTCCTTACATTGCAACAAATCCAGATTATGTATGTCCGACAGAATTTGGTAGTGTACCAGATTGCGGTAGTGTTTGTGATATGATTTATAACTCAACAAAGAAACATCCACTTGTGATAGGTAAACCAGAACCATTGATGCCAGAACTTGCGATGGAAAAGTATGGATATACAAAAGAAGAAACAGTTGTGATAGGGGATCGTATTTATACAGATATTAAGAGTGGATTAAATGCAGGAATTACGACAGTACTGGTATTAAGCGGAGAAACGACAGTAGAGATTTTAGAGGCTTCTAAAGAAAAACCTCATATTGTACTTAAAGATGCTGGGGAAATGCTGGACTTGATTTAATGGGCTTTTGATAAAGAAGACCAGAGAACAAAATCAGATAATAACTTAAGTTTGATTAAAAATGTCAACATGGCTTATGGCTTGTTCTTCTTGGTGCATCCGCTCTGACCCTTACAGGTCTGACGATAAACAGTAAGAAGAGAAAAATGAGCTAAGAAAAAATTAAGAATAAAAAGGCTGGTTGGGAATGCAAAACCCAACCGGTCTTTTTGCCAGGCATAGCACTAAATTTCCCAAATACAAAAAATATTGATAATGAAAAAAATATTAGGTATAATCAGGGGCAAGAGGAAAGATATAAATATATTAAAGATGTATTTGATACATTAATAGCGCATGATATTTGGCAAAAATATAAAATTAGGAGAGATTACATGATTAAAATATATGGAATGGATACCTGTCCGGATTGTACATATCTTTATGATCAGATCAAGGGTAGAGAGAATGAGTTTGAGTATACCGATATTGGAGAGCATGTTAAGAATCTAAAAGAATTTTTAAAGATACGTGATAATAGCCCAGTGTTTGATGATTGTAAGGCAAATGGTTATGCAGGAATTCCATGCTTTATAAGAGGGGACGAAAGTGTAACAATAGTTCCGGAAGACGTTGGCCTTAAAGGTAGGCCTGTCACTGGGGCGGCATGCAAATTAGACGGTTCAGGCTGTTAAATCAGAATTAGGAGGATAACAAATGAAAATGAAAAATAATAATATGTTTTAAATTATTCTATGTGTTACGCTTGGATTATATCTTTTTATGGGCTTTATAATGTTAGTCCCCAATATGGTTTTTCTAGTTACGAGTATGTAGAGTACTATACAATATACGGGGAATTGTCTTATATCAAGGAAGCAGCAGGAGCTGAATATGAAGGGTGAAGTATGCAGAAAATGATTGAATATAATAAAGGAGCTGAACAAACTGAGAAAAGGGTATATAAATTAGTGGGAATGCTCCGTTAGAAAGATTGGGGTCAGATATAGATCTCTACTCTATAGCATTATTAAGGAAAGTAACAAAATAATAAGAGTATCTTTTCTAGTAATCAACCCATAAGTTTTCCATGCTGACTTATGTTGGATAAAATTCAAAAAAGGGTCGTAAATGGGCATTGATTATGTTATAATAATTAATAATGTTGTGCAAGATATAAAGAAAAAGCATGCTTACCAAAGATAATCTAGTAATATATTTGGTATCTTGGAAAAAGATATAATGTAAGTTCATTTAAAAAGAAATTAGATTTTAAAGATAAGCAAATAATGGAGGTTAAGATAGTGTTAAATCAGGAAAAAGTTCGAGTCATGACAAAACTAGCTATCTATAGGGAAAAAGAGGGTAAAGAAGACTTGAAGGTTAACAAATATTTTAAGTATGACTATCTGCGTCTTCAAATGATTAAAGCTTTTGTAAATTCCACAATTGGCTGTTTGTTGATAGTAGCCTTAGCCGGTCTATATCATATGGAGTATTTAATCTTAAATTTAACAAAGCTTGATTTTGAGGCAATGGGTAAATATGTTTTGTTAATTTATTTGATGGTAAGCTTGTTTTACATAATTGTTGCTATTGCAAGTGCCTCTTTAAGATATAACAGGGCTACGAAGGGCTTAATAAAATATAATTCTCTACTAAACAAATTAAGAAAATATTATGCTGCTGATGATGTAGCTAATTAGTAACCTAGGAGGCTATTAAATTATGATGTCAATATTGGAATTCAAACTAAAGATACAGAATCTATATCAAAAGTATTCGATTTATGTTGAACCATTTTTTAAATTTATTATTGGAATAATTGTATTTCAAATGATTAATAAAAACATAGGATATGATGAGAGGCTAAAGTCTATTCCAATTGTCTTAGCACTTTCCTTAGTATGTGCTTTCACTCCATCGGCAGTTTTAGTTTTGTTTGCAATTATTATTTCTATATTACATGTGTTTTTTGTTTCACCGATCTTATCTGTTATTTTATTAGTTATGTTGTTAATTATGTATTTTTTATATATACATTTCACACCAGAATTAAGTTTTGTTTTGATTGCTATACCTATTTTATCCCTATTTAATATGCAGTATTTAATCCCTATTTTACTAGGGCTATTCTTTTCACCGCTTGCAATTATAGCATCTGCTTGTGGAATAATAATTGTGTATTTATTTGGAATAATTATTGAAGTCGTTAATATGCAGTTTGGCAATACTATTGAAGATATTTTGCAAATATATACTTATGTAATAAATGGAGTAATAAATAACTTAGAGATGTTTCTTACTATAGCTATTTTTTCTTTGGTTATACTATTTACTTATATAGTAAGACGACTAAAGATAGATTATGCACATGAGATAGCAGTTGGAGTTGGAACTATAACATGTATATTAGGTTTCCTTCTTGGTGATTTACGTCTTGGTATTACAGAACAAATTGGAATGATGATTGTCGGTACATTGTTTTCAGGAATTATTGCACTTGCAGTTCAGTTTTTTTACAGAATACTCGATTATTCTAGAACAGAACATGTTCAGTTTGAAGATGATGACTATTACTATTATGTAAAAGCAGTTCCAAAGATAGAAGTTTCAGAGCAAAAGTTAAATATTAAAAGAATAAATCCACAAAGACGTAATAAAATACAAAAAAGTGCTTATGATACAGCAGATAATGACTTATATGATGATGAAGTAGACGATGAGTATTATAGTGATTTTTATGATGAAATAGATGATGATAATGATGAAAATCTGTTCTTTGATGATATTGACAATTAATAAAAGGTAAAGCGAGAGTGGTTGCATGGAGGCTATAAGAAGTTTTTTTCAAAATTATATAGCATGGATATCAATACCAAAAATTAAATTACCTGATATATTAGAAATTGCAATCATTGCATTTGTTATTTACCATTTAATAAATTGGTTTAAAACAACAAGGGCTTGGTCGTTATTTAAGGGGATTGGTGTCCTAATGTTGTTATGGATGCTAGCCAAAATATTGGAATTTGATGCTATTATATGGATTTTTGGAAATACAATTGATGTAGGTATAATTGCTTTGGTTATAGTGTTTCAACCAGAGTTTAGGCGAGCATTGGAGCAGTTAGGCCAAAATAGCATTATGAGTCCCTTGTTTGAAACTAAGGATAAAACAGAACGATTTTCGGATAAAACTATTGATGAAATAGTAAGTGCCACCTTTGATTTGGCTAAGACAAAAACAGGAGCCCTAATAGTTATCGAAAAAGATATTCCTCTTAATGAATTTGAAAAATCCGGTATTGCCTTAGATGCGGTAATTAGCAGTCAATTAATAATGAATATATTTGAAATTAATACCCCCTTACATGATGGTGCAGTTATAGTGCGTGGTAACCGAATAGTTGCAGCTACATCATACTTGCCATTATCTGAAGATACTGGGATTAGTAAAGACTTAGGAACTAGACATAGGGCAGCTTTGGGAATTAGTGAAAGTAGTGATAGTTTAACTATAGTAGTTTCTGAAGAAACAGGAAAGGTGTCAGTAGCAGTTGATAGAACCTTGATACGTAATGTGGATGGAGATTATTTAAGGAATAGACTTATAACATTACAAAACAAGGTGGTTGAATATCGAAAGCCTAAGCTATGGAAGGGAAGGATAAAAAATGAAAGAAATATTGACTAGGAATCTAGGTCTAAAAATCTTATCCTTATCAATTGCATTTTTGCTTTGGCTAATTGTAATAAATATAGAGGATCCAGTAATTGTTGGTAACTTTGAAGAAATTTCCGTCACTGTTATTAATGAAGATGCCCTTGATTCTATTGATAAAGTTTATGATGTAGTATCTGGTGAATTAATAGATATTAAAGTAAGAGGAAAAAGATCTGTTATTGAGAATCTAAGTAGAACTGACTTTATAGCAACCGCAGATCTTGAGGAGTTATCTTTTGTTAATGCCATGGAAATAAAAGTTTCTGTCCCAAGATATTCAAATCAAGTAGAAATAGTAGAACAAAGTGTATCAACAATGTCTATAAGTATAGAAGATATTGTAACAGAACAATTTAGAATTGATATTATTGAAAGAGGCACTATTAAAGAAGGTTATTATATAAATGAAAAAACTGCTAGTCCAAACCTAGTTCAGCTTAAAGGAGCTCAATCAGTTATTTCTAAAATTAAAGAGGTTGTAGTTGGTGTAGATGTAACTAATGCAGATGAAACATTCACTATTCCCGCTACTCCACAAGTATATGACCATAATGGGACTCTAATGAATTCTGAAAAAATGGAATTTAGTAATACTGAGTTTAATATTACAGTAACTTTATTAGAAACTAAAACAGTACAACTGTTTTTGGAACTTGAAGGCACGCCAGGCTATGGATATGATTATGTTTCTTTTGAATATGAACCAAAGGAAGTTGAAATAGCAGGAACCAAAGAAGAGCTTGCTAAAGTTCCCCATATCATTGGTAGTTACAATATTAATGGTGCTAGAGAAGATATAGAAGATGAAGCTAATATTAATGATTTCATTGATAAAGATGTTATTTTAATTGATAATAATCAGAACGCAGTAATTAATGTTGATATAGAGCGTCTTGAAACCAAGGATGTTGTATTCCCCATTAGCAACATTAAGTTCAGAAACCTTCCAGAGAATGTAACTGTCACCTTTGACCTTTCTGGGCCACTTACTACTAAGGTTACTGGACTGCAAAATACAATTACATCTATAAATGCAAACAATATAAATCCATATATTGACTTATCGGATTTTCAAGGAAATAGTGGAAATGCTACTATTTTATTTGATCCTAGTATAAAAGAAGTGAGTCTTTCGGAATTGAGTGTTCCTATTAAACTAATAGATAGAGATTAAGCTTTTACGAAGATGTTCTTATTATAGAAATTGTAATAGAAGCAATAGCTAGATTAAAAAGGAGGGTAGAGTTAGCAAAATGGCTATCTCTACCCTCTTTTAATCTAGCTATATCTATTTATGCTTAGATTATCAATTGGGAATTAAAGAATGTAATTAGTCCTTACTATTTAAGTTTGAGTAAGAAGTATTATAGAAAATATTTTTAAAAATTTTTCACATTATTAACACAATATATTGTTAAACTAGGTTTATAAAAT
>CAZOSE010000126.1:0-6271 GCA_964582385.1 uncultured Lachnospiraceae bacterium | reverse complement strand
GGTATGAATATGAATACAGAGCTTATTAAGGTAAGCGATAGAGACTATATAGTGATTGGATGGAAAAACAAATGATTGGATTTGTATTTAAGTTAGCAAGCCTGTTTCTTACGAATAAAACAGTTAAGAATAACCATATTGCGGCTTCTTACGATAAGGTCAGTAAAAAGTACGACCAGTATTTTCTGGACATAATGCATAGACATAACGACAAGCTACTGGATCTACTTGCCAAAGAGATTAGAAAGGGGCAGGAAGAGGAAGACAATCATAGGCTTAAAATATTGGATTTAGCCTGTGGAACGGGATATAATTCCAGATATCTTATCAACAAGGGTATAGATGCAGATTACACCCTTGTTGATTTATCAAAAGGTATGCTTGATGTAGCTAAAATAAGTGAAATAGGTTCTAGGAAAGTAACTTTTGTAAATCAGAACATGCTGGATTTCTTAAAAAATCAGCCAAAAGACTCCTTTGATATTGTGATATGTATGTGGGCAATAAAGTATCAACCACCCCAACAAATAATAGGTGAATGTGAAAGAGTTCTTAAAAAAGATGGATTAATGGCAGTTATAGTAAATACTTCTGATACCCTTCCTCAGATAAGAAAACTTTATCCAAAACTTATCATTCGTAATTGGAAAGAAGTTGAAAGAATTATGTTTGATTTGCCAAATCCTAAAAATAAACAGGAATTTGCTAGGTGGTTCAAAAAATCCGGATTTTACATCAAGGAACTGGGAGCTGGAAAACAGATGTTTCGTTTTCAAAAAACAGAAAAACTTGTTGAGTTTCTAACTTCAACCGGTGCGCTAGCGGGATATGATGTTATGCTTGATTTAAGAGATAGGAAAATTAAAAAGCAAATGGTATCATATTTTAAGAAGAAAAAAATATCAGAAGCTGAGCATCGTTATGTATTTGGATTATTTGAGAACAGGAGATTACATGAAGCAAACAGAAATGCTTTTTAGAATGATTAGTGATAAGGATATACGATATAACTTTCTATCACTACATAAAAAGTTTAAAGAATCGAATAGCTATAAAGTAAGAAATCTAGTCCGCTGTTGTAAAAATGCAATACAACATGATAGGTTTGTAGTACATGAAGGAAATTACATACTTAATTCATTCTATCCACCCATAAATTCACAAGCATTTTACAAAATTGCTATGAAAGTGCCAGGCCAAGGACCAGAATTCTTTGAGAATCATACAAGAGGAAAGAGATTAGCCCCTATATCCACATATATAGCAATTACCAATAAGTGTATGTATAGTTGCTGGCACTGTAGTGCTAGTCAATTTATGGAGGGTTCAAACAATGATATGACTACAGAACAATTATTGACTGTAGTAAAAAAAATTAAAGATCTTGGAGTTGGGATTATAGGATTTACAGGAGGAGAGCCATTACTACGTAAGGATTTGGAGCAAGCCATTTCACTTGTATCAGAGCCATCAGCTAATGGTAAAGAAAAACAAAAGAAGTCTATGGAAGCTATGACATTAGTATTTACTACAGGTTTTGGACTAGACTTAAAAAGGGCACAATCCCTAAAACAAGCTGGATTATTTGGTATTGCAATTAGCCTAGATAGTGTTAATTCAGATAAGCATGATAAAATGCGAGGGGTAGAAGGTGCATTTGCTAAAGCTATTGTAGCAATAAAAAATGCAAAGAAAGCTGGCTTGTATACTATGTGCCAGACAGTATGTACCAGAGAATTATTACAAAGTGGTGAAATATATAAAATTGCAAAGTATGCTAAATCATTAGGGATTGATGAAATGCGTATTATGGAGCCGATACCATGTGGTTCTATGGAAGAGCACCCTGAAGAAATATTAAGCAAAGAGGAACAGAAAAAACTGATTTGTATCCATATTGAAATGAATGAAAACGAAATATATCCCAAAGTTTCTGTGTTTCCTTACATTGAGTCTGAAGATCAATATGGTTGCGGAGCAGGTAGTCAGCACTCTTTTATCGATGCAGATGGTAATTTTGGCCCCTGTGATTTTTTACCTATCTCCTATGGTAATTTGTTGAAGGAAGAAGGGGATGTTATTTGGAATAGGATGCACAAAGAAATGGGAAGGCCTAAATGTGCATGTTATGCAAAATCTAAGGAAGAACATGAAAAGCTACCAAAGTATTATAGGTTAATGAGAGGTAACAGCAAATAAAGTAGATTATGAATGTTATCTACTAATTAAAACCTAGTAAAATACAAATTAGAATGGAGAAATGAAAATGGACATTAAAACTTTATTTACTCAAAACAAAAAACAATTTTTCTATTATGTTCTCGGGGTTTTAATAATTACACCTAGTAATATAATGGTTACTTTTGCCTTAGCAAATGCCTTTAACATGTTTGAGGCATCTACTTCACAAGAACTTATTATGATAGGTTTGGTTAGTCTAGGACTGGGATTTGCCCCTATAATCCTTCAAGTGATTTCAAGATACCTAAGAATAGGTTTTATGCGTGATGTGTTAGTTCAAGTAAGGATGCTTTCTTATAAACGCTTACTAAACAAAAGTATTAATGAATTTAGTGAAAAATCAATGGAAACATATCAGGCTCAATTAGTATCTGATATTAATTTGTTTGAGAGTGACTTTTTTTTGTCAATATTAAATGTAATTTATTCCTTTGGAAACTTTTTTCTAGGGACCCTTGTTTTGCTTGTTATATCACCAATATTAGCGGCTTCAACCATTGTTGTATCAATTCTTCTATTTATATTAACTAAGGTATTTGAAAAACCAACTATAGAAAGAAAACAAAGGGTTTTAAAAGAGAATTCTAGTTTTCACAAAAGCTTAACTAATATTCTTAATGGCTTAGAGACAATTAAGCTTTATCAGGTAATGGATAAGTTTAAGGCAACTTTTTATCAAGATATTAGTGAATTAGAATTACATAAAAAAGCTAGCACTCAAATCAATTTGATTCAAGGTAATATAATGACTTGGATTTCTGGTTCATATCAGATATTTGCAATAATTTTTGCCGCATATCTATTTTCTCAAGGTAAAATAATATTGACCTCTTTAGTAGTAGTTTTTAATTTAATAGGCCAGCTAATCTGGGGAATAAATCACGGATTTAGTATGATTAATCGCTTTAAGACCGCTAAAGAAATATACGATAATATTACCCAATATAAAATAGAACCTAGTTTAGAGCAAAAGTTTGTATTTAAAGATAAGATCCAGGTTAAAGATTTAAGCTTTGCTTATAAAGACAAACCGGTGCTTAGCGGTATTAACTTGGTAATTAACAATAAAGACAAAGTTTTAATTTTTGGTCCATCAGGAACTGGTAAAACAACCTTAATAAATATTTTAAGCCAAAATTTAACTGATTATAAAGGAAGTATTCTTTATGATCAAATAGAATTAAATAAAATAGATCCAAAAAGCTTTATAAGTAATGTTGGATATATTCGTCAAGAACATTTTTTGTTCGATGATACTATAAAAAACAATATTATTTTAGACAAAGATTATGATAAGAAGAAATTCATGAAAATATTAAAAGAAACAGTTTTAGATGAATGGGTGGAAAGTTTACAATTAAAATCAGACCACAAATTAATTGATAATGGTAGTAATATATCTGGAGGTCAAAGACAAAGGATTAATATTGCAAGGGAATTATATCAAGATAAAGAAATGCTTATATTTGATGAACCAAGCTCAAGTTTAGATGATCAAACTTCTTCTAAAATATATGATACCATTAAAAACTTAGATAAGACAGTCATTGTAATATCACACAGGCACTTAGACTTTCTATCAGAAAGCTTTAATCAAGTCATTGACTTAAGTAGGAAAGGTGGTATTAGCAATGTATAAATATCGCTATGGAGATAAGAAGTCATTAGTAATGGTTAGTATTTCCTTACTAGTTACAGCAGCTCTTGGAGGCGCTTCACTTTATGCTTTGCGCTTTATCACAGACTATGCTGTGGCAGGGGAAGTAGACAAGTTAATAGAAATATCAAAGATTCTTTTAATTGTTCTTGTATTTGAATTGGTTTTTAACCTATTGGCATCATATTTGAAATCATTATACCTAAATAGAAGTATGGTTGGCTTACGTAGTACTTATGTAGATAAGCTATTTAATTTAGATATTAAAAACATCGCAGAAAATGATGAAGAAAAATACTTGTCACATTTAAGTAATGATATGGATCGATATGAAACAAGGTTCTATCTTAATTTACTAGAACTAATAGAGGCCTTTTTTCACTTGCTGATTTCAATACTTATTCTAGCAACAATAAGTAATACATTGTTATTTTTAGCACTAGGATTATTGGTTTTCTTTGTTTTAATCTCTAAAAAGACAAGTAAACCAATTGAAGAAAAAGAAAAGGTTAAATCCGAATCTTTAGAGAAGTATACAAACTTTATTAATGAAAGCTTAAAAGGTTTTTATATCATAAAACAAAATAGTTTGGAAAAATCAAGAATTAATAAATTTAATCTCTTAGCTAAAAAGGTACAGGAAGATAACTATGAGGTAGACAAAAAAAGCACTAATGTTGATGCCTTGAATTCTTTTATTCAAATGTCAATTATTTTCACCTTAGTTACTGTTGGAGTATATTATGCTAAGCAATCAGGACTGTCTTTAGGAGTGACAATGTTAGCAGGTACAGCCTTTGCCAACTCTATTGGCCCAATGCAAAGAGTGACTCCATTTATCTCGCAGATGGCAGGAATATCAGTTGTTTTAAAGGAATTTGAAGAAACTTTATCAAAAGAAAGTATTAATGGTAAAGAAAGTATTAAGGAAATAAATCAGATAACCTTTAAAGATGCAGAACTTGGATATAAAGATATGACAATTTTGCAAGAAGTAAAGATTGATATAAAGAAGAATCAAAAAATATTAATAGTAGGCAGCAGTGGGTCTGGTAAAAGTACAATACTTAAAAGCTTAAGAAGGCAACTTCCATTAAAAGCTGGAGACATATTAGTTAATAATTACAGCCTAAAAGATATTACTGCTGATACATACTTTAGGCAGTTGTCTGTTGTGGATCAAATTGGATTTATCTTTAATGGGACTTTAAAAGAAAATATTACATTATATAAAGATGAAAGCGAAGACAAACTGAATAAGATTCTAAATGAAGTAGGTTTGGATGATTTAAAATTAGATTCAAGGCTAAAAAACAATGGATCAAATCTATCAGGTGGCCAAAGGGCAAGGTTACTTCTTGCTAGGGCTTTATACTTAGATAGTAGTCTTATAATATGTGATGAAATCTTTGCTAGCCTAGACCATGAAATAGGAGAATCCATTGAAGGACAAATACTTAAAATAGATAAAACACTAATCAATGTAAGTCACATCATATATGAAGATAATATAAAATTATATGACTTGATTTATTTGGTTAAAGAAAACAAAGTTATAAAGATTGATAATTTTCAGGAAATTAGGGACTTGGGTTTATTTTTAAATTAATTATAAGTTGTAGAATAGGAATAATTAATTCAAACATTTTATGTAATTATTAATTTGATTAAAAAAGTGATATGAACGCTTATAGAATCTATTAAAGAAGCTGATGAAGGTAAATTTATTTCTAAATCAATTGAAGATTTGAAGGAAATGGAAGAATGAAGATAAACTTTAATGAACAAGGCCTCTGAATAACTTTAATTTAGAGGCCTTGTTCATTAATTTATTATGATTTTATGAATTAATTATTTTAAATTTCATGGCGTTAATAAGAGGATTGTATTATTATTGAATAAGGAGCACTAATGAAAAATAATATTTTGTGGTAAGCAGCAATGATGGATGAGTTAAGTAAATTATAAACCAGGTGGAGCTTACTAGCGCTATGGACGCTTACACTTGTGCAATAGGATATCATCAATTGAAAGTAGATATTGAAAAAATATGAAAACATAATATAAGACAGGTAGTTAATTTAAGAGAGGAAAACATTTTATGATGGTAAAAGAAAACCAAAAGAACAAAGATAAGTTATCAATACTTGGTTTTGGTTGTATGAGATTCCCCACCAAAGGTGTAGGGATCGATGAAGAGAGAACAATTAATATGATAAGAAATGCCATAGACGCTGGAATTAACTACTTTGACACAGCATACTTCTATCATAACGGTAAAAGCGAATCAGTTTTAGGAGATGCACTATTAGGTGGGTATCGTGAAAAGGTTAAGATTGCAACTAAGCTACCTCCATTTATGGTAAGTAACCT
>CAZOSE010000125.1:0-6334 GCA_964582385.1 uncultured Lachnospiraceae bacterium | reverse complement strand
TCATCGGTGTCGCTCCCTGATTAATAAGTGATTTTTTATTTCTTGAATTATTTAGATAAGTGAGCATACCTACTTAAAATCATAAGTAAGAATTCCCTTACCATCTTTACTTTTAAGCCTTCCTAGTCCGCCGTTTATCATTGTAAATTGCGGAGGTTTATGGCCAATATCAGCTTCTAAAATTATTGGAAGACCTAGTTCTCCTAGTGCTTGCATTACAACTTCTTCATAACTACTACCAGGTGAATCATCATAAAATGTTGGTCTACCAAATACAAAACCTTTTGCATAGCGAAACCAACCTGCTTCACGAAGTTGCCATAAGGCTAATGTTAGAGCCGGTGCAGGTAAATTAAAACTCTCTAGGTACCATATAAAGCCGTCATCTTTATGTTTTTCAATATAGGATTTGGTCATATCAAATCTAGTTCCAACTAATGATATTAAAACATCCAAGCAGCCACCAATGGTTCTTCCCTTTAGTACCACCTCATCATCATTGCCTATATTATGCCATTTTACAGGTTTAGTAAGTACGTATTCCTCAAGACCTGTAATACGGTCATAGAAACCATCTTGATACTTATCAAAGCTTTCTTGGATTACAGATTCTCCCTCAAGTATCCTTAGATTATCTTCAACTGACTTGTGCCAATTATCCATTCCAAAGTCATTAAAGTTATTGCCATATATAGTAGCAATATCACATATGGTGGTTATTATATGAACCAAGCCAGTATTATCTGAATAACCTTGAAACCACTTTGGATTTTTCTTTATTATATCAAAATCTAAAAAAGGTAGGATTTCTAACAAATAATCACCACCTGACGCAGAAAATATAGCCTTTACTTCATCATTAGATATTAGGTCCATAAATTCTCTAGCTCTTATTTTTGCATCACCGCTTCGTCCATTGTCACTACTTCTAACATGATCTGTCTCAATTACATTATATCCACTTTTTTCTATTTTCTTCTTCCCATTATCTAATCTTGCAAAATCAGATACTTTACTATTACCATCTGATGGGGCTGTAATACCAACAAGATCACCTTTATTAATAAACTTTGGATAAATCAACTTTAATCATTCCCTTCTATTAGTTCTCCCTCAAATACAGTTACTGCTGGACCTGTCATAAAGACTCTATTTGACTTTTTGTCATATTCTATTATTAGTTCTCCGCCTAATAATTCAACTGTAACTTTATTGCTTGTTTTTCCATTTCGAATAGAAGCATATGCACTAGCACAGGCTCCAGTTCCACAAGCTAAGGTTTCACCAGATCCTCTTTCCCACACTCGCATCCTAATTCTGTTCTTATCTATCACTTGAACAAATTCTGTGTTTACTCTATCTGGAAACATTTTATGATGCTCAAATATTGGTCCAATCTTCTCTAAATTAATTGCTTTTGTATCTTCAACAAATACAACAGCATGAGGGTTTCCAAAAGAAACACAAGTCATTTCAAAGTTTCTTCCACCTATCTCTATGGGCATACCAATAATTTCTTTCCCATCGCTTATTACTGGAATGTCCTTGGGGTTTGTGATTGCCTGTCCCATATCCACTGTAACACTTTTAACCTTTCCACCTTCTATATGTAGAGTTAAATCTTTTATACCTGAACCTGTTTCTACCCTAATTTTATCTTTATTGGTTAATCCTTTATCGTAAACATACTTACCAACGCAGCGAATACCATTACCACACATTTTACCTTTAGAACCATCCAAGTTATACATATCCATATAAAAGTCAGCTATATCTGAAGATTTTATCAGGATTAATCCATCAGAACCAATCCCATAATTTCTATTACTTAATTTAATTGCTAATTCTGAGCCATCAAATATATCCTCATTAATTGCATTAATATAAACATAATCATTTCCTATACCATGCATTTTTGTAAACTTCATAAGTTTGCTAAGTTAAGTTGCTATACAATTTAACTCAGTCTGCACCACCCTTCTTTTCTTTTTAAAGTTATTATACTATTAATTTATGAACATGTAAATTCCTTAAAAAATATGGGAGTTCTCTTTAATATTAACATATCAAGATACTCCCATTTCTTAAAAATATATTATGTTTGTTATGATATTCCATATGTTTTTATAGAATTGTTATCATTTTCTATATTGTCTACCTGTCAGATCTATAACATAATCACTTGAATAGATTAACTCATCTAATGAAATCAACTCATAACCCTTTTCCTGTAAGCTTATAATTACTTCTTCTAGTGCCTTCGAAGTATATTTTGTTCCACTCCTGAAAACTATTATTGAGCCATTACTTAATTCTTCATTAGCTACTGTTTGTTTAATAATATCCCCAATGCCATAATCTTTCCAATCCATTGAATCTATATTCCAGTTAACAGTTTCATATCCTATCTCTTTAGCAGTATGAATGATTGTGTTATTAAAATCTCCGTAGGGAGGGCGAAAAAGATTCATTTTGATACCTGTTATTTCTTTTACAAGATTATGGACACATAATATTTCTTCTTGACATTCCTTTGGACTTAATAAGTCCATATGTTTGTGGTTATTGCTATGATTACCTATACTGTGCCCTTGGTCTACTATTTTAATTAATCCTTCACTATTACTTTCTAACCACTTTCCCGTAACAAAAAAAGTTGCCTTAACATTATTATTGTTTAGGATGTCTAAAATAACTTCTAAATCTCCACCAACTCTATCTATGTCAAATGTTAAAGCAACTTGTTTTTCACTTGTTTCTACACTGCAAATTGGAAACTTCTTTGAATTTGTATGATTGGATACAGTTATTGCTTTTGGAATATACTTTACTCCTGAAAAGATAATTGCCATCAATGTAAGAACTACTATTCCTGTTTTTAGAAACAATCCAAAATCAGCTTCATTAATTCTATATCCCATATATAACACCATTTATTATAAGCTTATTATAAATATATAAAACTAAAGCTTTTTCTATTACAAATTTACTCATTTTCTTCATTTTCTTCAAGTTCTTCAAGGATATAAATAGTATCTAGGGCAAGTTTATAAATCATAATAATTTTTCTATCTACAAGGCAGTATTTATTTATAAGATATTCTACAGTCTTATAAACAAAACATAAGGACATAAGTAGTATCCCACCCCACGTTATAATTGTTTTAGGGTTTTGAATATACACTAGTAAGACTGCTGATAAGAAAAACAACATTCCAGGTATAAAGTTTTCCCTAATTTGAATTCCTAATTGTACTGTTTCATATAAACTGTTACGCATTTTATCTATTGACTCTTTATCTCTTTCTCTTATCTTACCTATTATATCTTCATAGATTGGTATTAACCAAGAATTATATTGTTGCACTTTTTCATTATAGTCTTTTTCATCTTTAGCATGATTTATATCATTTAAATATTTGTTTTCATAATACTTGTTAGATAACAAGGAAAACTTATAGTATGAACTCTTTCCAAATTCATTTTGAATTAGTTTTTGAAATACATTAAGCATTTTACATCACCTTCTAGCAACATATAGTGTTTTGGATTTTATAAAAACTTATTCCTTTGTATTATTATATGATAATTTCCTAAATGTAATCTCAGTAATTATTGCATTTTTTGTAATTTAAAGTCACTTTTAATACTATTATGATTTATTAACAAAATGTTCATAAATCATCCATAAACTTATCACATATGTAATCTATACTTTAATCATAGCAATTAAGAAACAACTAAAGCTAATAAGAAATAACCAAAGCTAATAAGATAATTTTTTTCATAAAACAAAGCCTAGTAGAAACTCTCCCCCCTGCTAGGCTTCTCCTCTGTCTATAATCAGTCTTTAACTCACACTTATGACTAATATTCTTTATTTTCCCCTTTAATTTTTAACAATGTTATAAAATTTTATAAAATTATATATTTGCCTTTTAATATAGTCTTTTATTTGATATAATTGCGGGTAGGATAATTGCAAATAAAATGATAAAATACTGTTAGGAGGAACAACATGTCTAAAATAACCATTATGGATCATCCACTAATAAAACACAAATTAGGAATAATGAGACGTAAAGACACCTCAACTATCGAATTTCGTGCTTTAACAAGCGAAATTGCAATGTTGATATGTTATGAGGCAACTAGAGAGTTACCCCTTGCTGAGATAGAAATTGATACACCACTGGCTAAAACTATCGCTTATGAAATTGAAGGCAAGAAATTATGTATTGCTCCAATAATTAGAGCTGGTCTTCATATGTCAGATGGTATATTAAAACTTATTCCAAACGCAAAAGTAGGTCATATCGGACTTTATAGAGACGAAGAGACATTAGAACCAGTAGAATACTTTTGTAAGCTACCACCAGATGCACAAGAGAGGGAGTTCTACCTTGTAGATCCAATGCTTGCCACTGGAGGCTCTGCATGTGCAGCAATCGATATTCTAAAGAAACGCGGAATTAACAAAATTAATTTCCTATGTATAGTAGCTGCTCCTGAAGGTGTAGAAAGATTACAAAAAGAACATCCAGACGTTAATATATACATCGGTGCTTTAGATGAAAGATTAAACGAGAACGGATACATTCTACCTGGTCTAGGAGATGCTGGCGATAGAATTTATGGAACTAAATAGTTATTCTAACTAAATAGTTATTCTAACTAAATAGTTATTCTAACATACTTAACAATATAAAGAGATGTCAGTTTTTAAGTACTTATTTAAGGTTCACTTATTAACTGACATCTCTTTAGCTTTTACATTGACAATAATTTTTCAAAATGATATAATCACCATGTCTTACATTTTAATAACATTATAATTAAGTATATTCATTAATTATTTCAAGTTGTGTAAGTTAATTATTATTATAATAATAATTAATCAACATAATAGGGAAACAGGTTCAATGCCTGTACGGTCTCGCCGCTGTAAGTGTGGAGTTTTATTTAGTAGTGCAGTATCCTTTTGCATTATAAAAAATCACTGAGAACTAGTAATATCTTTTAAATTACTATACTTGGGAAGATTATAAATAAAGCCTTGATACACAAGTCAGAATACCTGCTTGAAATTAGTACCACTTTACGCCACGAGGACTTGGACGAAGGTATGAACATAAATTTTTTATTTATGTCAGTAAACATATTTCTTCTTTTATGTTTATACATATCCATTTCACTAGTCTCCGCCAGTGGTAGGAGATTTTTTTGTGCTTATTTATAAAGTATAAATTATGAAAGGAAAGGTATGAATTAAAATGAAAAACAATAAAAGTTTAAAAATCGGACTAATATTATTAATATTTGTTCTGTTAATCGGTGGAGGTATTTATATGGTTAGCCAATCTAAAGCTAACACCACTGAAGGTAAAAAGAATATAACTGTGGAAGTTATTATGGAAGATGAAAGTTCAAAGTCTTATGATATTAGCACTGAGGAAGAATTTTTAAAAGGTGCCCTTGATCAAGAGAATTTAATTGAAGGATCTGATTCCGAATATGGTTTTTTTGTAGTTACTGTTGATGGCTATACAGTAGACGACGCTAATCAAGAGTGGTGGTTATTTACAAAAGGTGGCGATTCTATAATGACAGGAGTGAGTGATACACCTATTAATGATGGCGATCACTTTGAAATTACACTAACTGTAGGATACTAGTATGAATCTAAAAGAGATCCCACTAATTGGAATGCTCTCTGCAGTTCTTTTAGTCCTACAAATTACTCTCGGATTTTTACCAAATGTTGAATTGGTAAGTTTATTAATAATAATTTACACTTTAGTACTTAAGAAAAAGGTAGTATACATAATCAGTATTTTTATCTTCCTTCAAGGTTTGTTTTATGGCTTTGGTTTATGGTGGATAAACTATCTATACATATGGTTTGTTTTAGCAATAATTACAGCTCTTTTTATAAAAGAAACTTCTGCATTAGTTTGGGCCTTAGTATCTGGATTTTATGGTTTATCTTTTGGTGCCCTCTGTTCCATACCATACTTCTTTATGGGACTATCTAGTGGTGGCATTGAAAGCGGCATTAATACAGCACTTGCCTATTGGATAAGCGGAATACCTTTTGATTTGATTCATGGGGTTTCGAATTTCTTAATTGCATTAGTCTTATTTAAGCCTGTTTATAATCTGATAAGCCATTTTTATAAAAAGTATTTTCAAAATCAAGAAAATCAGTTTCAAATTAATAATAATTAATGATAAAATTTATTGACCGAATAAATTATTGAATTAATACTAAGTATCAAGAAATATATTCTTATATTTTTGTACTTAGAAATAATTCATTATTTTATTCGGTCTT
>CAZOSE010000124.1:336-6487 GCA_964582385.1 uncultured Lachnospiraceae bacterium | reverse complement strand
TTACTGCAAGAGTAATAACATCTGTAGGTTTCTTTTCTAACTTTTCTCTAAGTGTTGTTTCTTTCATTCCACCAATATACTGTGAATGATTGTAATAAATCTTTTGATCTAACTTTTTACCTGTAACATGGATTTTATCTGCATTTATTATGATAACATAGTCACCAGTATCCACATGTGGTGTATAAACTGGTTTATGTTTTCCTCTTAATACTTTAGCAATTTCAGATGAAAGACGTCCTAGTGTGTGGTCTGTAGCATCTACGATATACCACTTTCTTTCCACTTTATCAGGGTTAGCCATAAAACTTTTCATTGGTTTACCTCCTCAGAATTATAAGTATAAACCTATAATCTTACATTCTACAATCTTATTATTTTGATTCAATTATTTTTCGAATTTAGTTTGTTAATCTTAAGTTATTTATGTCAAAATACTTCTCCGGGGCAGGTGAAGTACTTTCACGTCACATTGATAAATTATATAATATTTTAGTCTGTGTGTCAATATTAAACTTTGAAATTTGACTTTTTAATTTTGAAATTTGACTTTTTGAATTTCTTCTTAATTAAATATATTTGCAGCAAATATATTTGCATTGTCCTTTAGAGAAACTTCTTCTTCATTAAGATACTGTATATTAGTAAGAGTTAATCCTTGGGCTGGTGCATTGGGACCAGCTTCTTTTCTATCTTTCTTTTCAAGAATTTCTTTTACATATTCAGGTGGATATATACCACATCCTACATGCATTAAGGTTCCTACAATACATCTAACCATGTTATACAAAAAACCATTACCCTTAACAGTGAACTTTATAATATCTTCATTCTTATCTATACTTATACTATAAACAGTTCTAACTGTACTTAGAGTCTGTGTCTTTGCCAAACAAAAACTTTTATAATCGTGAGTACCTACAAGATGTTTTGCAGCTAATCTCATATTATCTAAATTTAAATCTTTATGGAATTGGTAATTGTACAACCTTTTTGTAGGTATGGGAATCTTAGTATTTAAAACTGTATATTCATATGTTTTAATGTTTTTAATGTCTCTTGGGTGAAAGTCTATGGCTACTTCTTTGGATTCTTGTATTACTATATCCCTTGGAAGTCTACGGTTTAGGGCAAATGCAATTTTTTCTGGCGGTATGGCAGTGTTAGTATCAAAGACCGCAATATTGCACAGTGCATGTACTCCTGCATCCGTTCTGCTAGCTCCTATAATTTCTATGTCTTCACCCAGTATTTTAGATAGTCTTTGGTTTATAGTTCCTTCGATAGTAACTACATTGGGTTGCTTTTGCCATCCATTATAGTTTGTGCCATCATAAGAAATCTTCAATAAAATTCGTTTCATATTACTCCTGTTTATAGCTTAAAATACTATTCTTGTAGTTATAATCATTGTAAAGAATATTACCAAAATTAAATATGTTAGCTTATCTACTTTGTTATATTTTAAAGGTTTCATCTTGGTACGACCTTTACCGCCTCGGTAGCATCTTGCTTCCATTGCCATTGCTAAATCCTGAGCTCTTCTAAAGGCTGAAACAAATAGGGGTACTAGTATTGGTATTAAGCTCTTTGCCCTTTGTATTATATTTCCAGACTCAAAGTCTGCACCTCTTGCCATTTGCGCTTTCATTATTTTATCGGTTTCTTCAACCAAAATCGGGATGAATCTTAGTGCAATTGACATCATCATTGAGATTTCATGTACTGGTATCTTTATCTTGTTTAAAGGATCAAGGATATTCTCTAGTCCATCTGTTAGCTGATTAGGTGTTGTTGTATATGTCATAATTGAGGATCCAATTATCAAAAATACTAACCTAAAACCCATCTTTAAAGCTATGGCAATTCCTTGGTCTGTAATTGTCAAGAATCCAATCTTAGCTACTGGATCTCCCGTTGTCAGAAACAAATTAAATCCTACAGTAAAAACCATAAGTAACAAAACTGGCCTTAAGCCCTTAATTATGAATCTTACAGGAACCTTTGATAAGGCAATTATACTGAATAGGAAAAGCATTACAAGTATATATGCAGCATAATGGTTAACAATAAATAACGAAATAATATATAAAAATGTTCCTACTAATTTTACTCTAGGGTCTAACCTGTGAAGGACTGAATCAACTGGGTAATATTGGCCTATTGTTATATCTCTAATCATCTTTAGTGCTTACCCCCTTCACTTATATATTCTTATATATGAAAGTATCTCGTCTTTTGCTTCTTGTACGGTAGTTGCTGATGTATTAACATCAATCCCCATCTCTTTTAGCTTATGCATAATATAGGTCACAGATGGTGCTGCAAGCCCTATAGCTTCTAATTCTTTGTAATGAGAGAACACCTTTTTAGGTTCGTCATTATATTTAACTTGTCCATTGTTCATTACGATAATACGGTTTGCATATTTTGCAACATCTTCCATACTATGGGAAACTAGAATTATTGTAATGTTGTTATCTATGTGAAGCTTACTAATCTGAGCTAATATTTCATCTCTACCTTTTGGATCTAAGCCTGCTGTTGGTTCATCAAGGACAAGGACATCTGGCTCCATAGCAAGTACACCTGCTATAGCTACTCTTCTTTTTTGTCCTCCTGATATCTCAAAAGGAGAAGTTTCATACAATTCCTCGCCAATCCCTACCATCTCAAGGGCTTTCTTCGTTCTGTTTTCAACATCAACTTTTGATAGGCCTTGATTTGTAGGTCCAAATGCTACATCTTCAATAATACTTGAACCAAATAACTGGTGTTCAGGATATTGAAATACTAATCCAACCCTAGATCTTAGTTCTTTAAAGTTATAGCCATCTTTATATATATTCTCACCATTATAATAAATAACTCCTGAGCTAGCTTTTATTAAACCATTTAGGTGCTGAACCAATGTTGATTTTCCGGAACCTGTATGTCCGATTAGACCAATGAAATCTCCATCATTGATTTCAATGTTAATGTTATCTAAGGCAATTTTTTCATATGCAGTTTTTGGATTATATATATAATTAAGGTTTTCTATTTTTATTGCCATTTTACTTATCCCTTCAAGTATTTGCTCATTGCATCTGCAAACTCTTCTATGGTTAGTATCCCATCTGGTATATCTAGCCCCTCTTTTTTTAGTTCATAAGCTAGATCTGTAACTTGTGGAACATCCAGTCTATAGCTTTTTAATTCATCTACCCTAGAAAATATTTCCCTTGGGCTACCCTGCATTACAATTTTGCCTTGGTCCATTACTATAACCTTATCTGCGTCTATTACCTCATTCATATAATGGGTAATTAAAAGAACTGTAACATTGGCACTTTTATTGATTTCATGTACTGTTTGTATTACTTCTTTTCTTCCATTTGGATCTAGCATTGCCGTTGGTTCATCTAGAATTATACATTCAGGTTGCATTGCCATAATTCCTGCAATTGCTATTCTTTGCTTTTGTCCACCAGATAGCTTATTAGGTGAACTAGTTCTATAGTCTGTCATATTAACAGCTTTAAGACTCTTTTCAACTCTTTCCCATATCTCATTAGTTGGAACTCCAAGATTTTCTGGGCCAAAACCAACATCCTCTTCTACAACAGTTCCAATTATCTGATTGTCAGGATTCTGAAACACCATACCTGCTGTCTGTCTAATATTCCACAGATTATCTTCTTCATTAGTATCCATACCTCTGATTAGAACCGTTCCCTTAGTAGGAAGCAGTATGGCATTAAGTTGTTTTGCAAGAGTTGATTTTCCGGAACCATTATGGCCTAAAATAGCAACGAAGTCACCCTTTTTAACACTAATATTCAAGTTATCAAGGGCTCTTTTGACATCAGTTACATCACCATCTTCGTTAATTGTAACATATTCAAATACTAAATTTTCTGTTTTTATTATATCCATAAGCGTTTCCTCAATTTGATCATCTAAACAGGTTAATATTGCAATATTGCTTATCGTATATATATTATAATATCTTAAAACATTACGGAAAAGGAGCAGTTTCAAATTGATGTGAAACTACTCCTTAATATTATACTAATTCGATTAAAACTTCCATTGCTGCGTCACCTTTACGTGGCCCAATTTTAATAGTTCTTGTATATCCACCATTACGATTTGTATACTTTGGGGCAACTTCTTCAAATAACTTATCTGCAAGGTCAACCTTTTTAGTGTTTTTCTTTCTACCAGCGTTGTCCTTTGGAACTTCTGTTACAGGATATAAGTATTTAAGCATTTGTCTTCTTGCATGAAGACGAGATGGATTATCTTTCTTAACTGTCTTTTCAACTTCATCATAAACAGTAACTCTCTTACCGTCTACTTCATTTTTAACATTCTTACCATCTTTATCTTTACGAGCTACTTTTGCTGTTACTGTAACTGTTTCGTAGTTATCTCTTTCCTTAACAGCAAGTGCTATCATTTTTTCTGCGATCTTGCGGATCTCTTTAGCCTTATGCTCAGTTGTAACTATTTTACCATTATATAATAAAGCAGTTACTTGATTTCTAAGTAATGCTTGTCTTTGACTTGATGTTCTTCCAAGCTTTCTATGCATTGCCATAGTGTTCCCTCCTTTAGCTTATTAGTTATTCCTCATTTTCTTTTAAGGATAAGCCAAGTTCTTCTAACTTACCTGTTACTTCTTCTAGTGACTTTTTACCTAAGTTACGAACTTTCATCATATCTTCAGCAGTTTTGTTTGTTAACTCTTCTACTGTATTAATGCCGGCTCTCTTTAAACAATTATAAGAACGAACAGATAATTCTAATTCGTCTATACTCATCTCTAAAACTTTTTCTTTTTCATCGTCTTCCTTTTCAACCATAACTTCTGCTGTCTTAGCACTTTCTGATAGGTCGATAAAGGAATTTAGATGCTCACTTAATACTTTAGCCGCTAAGCTAATTGCTTCGTCAGGCTCAAGAGTTCCATTAGTAAATACATCTAATGTTAATTTATCAAAGTCAGTTATTTGCCCAACACGTGTGTTTTCTATATTTAGATTGACACGCTCAACGGGAGTATATATTGAGTCAATTGGAATTGTACCAATTGGTGATTCTACATCCTTGTTTTTGTCTGAGCTTACATACCCTCTGCCATTTGAAATGGTAAGTTCCATGTATAGTTTACTATCATACCCACCGTCTAAGGTTGCGATAACTAAATCAGGATTAAGGATTTCTATGTCAGGATCAGCTTGTATGTCTCCTGCTGTTACTACTTGTTCACCTTCAACTTCAATATAAGCAGTTTTAGGTTCATTTATCTCACTTGTATTTCTGATTGCTAAACTCTTCAAGTTTAAGATTATTTCAGCAACATCTTCCTTAACTCCAGGGATAGTACTAAACTCATGAACTACACTATCTAATTTAACTTGGCTTACAGCAGAGCCAGGTAAGGATGAAAGCATAATTCTTCGTAAAGAATTGCCTAAAGTTGTACCGTATCCTCTTTCCAAAGGTTCCACAACAAAACGTCCAAATTTTCTATCTTCAGATATTTCTTCTATCTCAATTCTTGGCTTTTCGAAATCAAACAATATAGGACCCTCCTTATGGGTTACTATGATACGATCAATAGCTTAATTATTTTGAATATAACTCAACGATTAATACTTCGTTAACTGGGACATCTATTTCTTCTCTTGAAGGAATTAGCTTTACAGTACCTTTTAGGTTTTCATGATCAGCTTCTATCCAATCAGGTACAATTCTTCCTTCTGTTACTTCTAGGACATCTTTATACCTTTGAGCACTCTTGTAGTTTTCTCTAATTTCGATAACATCTCCTGCTTTTACAGAATAAGAAGGAATGTTAACTGTTTTACCATTAACACTTACATGTTTGTGGTCAACTATTTGTCTAGCTTCTTTTCTTGTTCTACCAAAGCCTAAACGAAATACTATGTTATCAAGTCTTAGCTCAAGAGAAATAATAAGGTTTTCACCTGGAGTACCATATTTTAATTTTGAAGCTTTATCAAAATAGTTTCTAAATGGTTTTTCTAAAACTCCATAGATAAATTTTGCTTTTTGTTTTTCTCTAAGTTGTAATCCATATTCACTTAATTTTCTATTACTTCTTTGTGGATTTCTATTTGATTTCTTGTCAATTCCTAGA
>CAZOSE010000124.1:0-326 GCA_964582385.1 uncultured Lachnospiraceae bacterium | reverse complement strand
TGGTTCAATACCAAGTGATCTACATCTTTTCAAGACAGGACTCATGTCTCTTGCCATATTTTCTTACCTCCTATTACACTCTTCTACGTTTTGGTGGTCTGCATCCATTATGTGGAACAGGAGTAACATCTTTAATACTTGTTACTTCAATACCGTTTGCTTGTAATGCACGAATTGCAGCTTCTCTTCCTGAACCAGGGCCTTTAACCATAACGTCTACTGATGATAAACCATGTACTGTTGCTGCCTTAGCTGCAGTTTCAGCTGCCATTTGTGCTGCATATGGTGTTGACTTTCTTGACCCTCTAAAGCCTAGTCCGCCAGCA
>CAZOSE010000123.1:2728-6490 GCA_964582385.1 uncultured Lachnospiraceae bacterium | reverse complement strand
GCACCTGTTCTAATATATTTTATTAATTCATCTTGTTTGCTTATATCACTTAGCTTTCCCTTAGTTTTTACCATTTTAATATCTTCTACTAGTTGTACATCTTTTATTATGGCATCCTTATCAATTATTTTAAGATACGGTTCTTTTATTGTATCTAAGATATATTCTGCTTCCCTCTTAGATTTTACAAATCCTAAACTTTCACCATTAACTTCTATTGAATATCCAGAAACTAAAAAACCAACACTTGATTTTATATTTCCTTTTATATCATTACCATCAGTAAGTTCATTGTTCTTACTATGAGTATCTTTAAAACTCAATTTATTATCCAATACTATATCTAAATTATACTCATTGCATAAATCCTCTTGAATTTCATCCATAATAGTTAGGGCTTCTTCTTCACTTCGCATTGTTCCTATTTTGTCTTCTCCTATGTAGATATCAAATGCCCTAGTTTTTATTTCATTCACCCTATAGCCTGTGTACCCTAATCCAACTATAACTACTGACATAAATACTGCTAATGCCTTTCTATATCTGTCATCGGTTTTATCTATATCTTTGAGAATAAACCTTCTTTGACAAAGTGACAACTTTGTTTTATCATATGGGTTGTTACTTTTTAATGGTTTAGGAGGATTATATAATTTAATGATAAAACTTGAAAATATTTCGAAAAGTTTTAAGAAAACCGAAGTATTAAATGATGTTTCTTTTGAAATAGAAAAAGGGAATTTTGTTGTTTTGATTGGCCCAAGTGGTTGTGGTAAGACAACAACATTAAAGATGATTAATAAGTTAATTACACCATCATCTGGTAATATTACTATTGAAGATAATGATATTTCAAAAATAGACTCAATTAAACTTCGTAGAAAAATAGGATATGTTATTCAACAAACAGGATTGTTTCCACATATGACAATCAAAGAAAATATAGAATTAATTCCTAAGATTGAAAATATTGATAAAGAGGAAATTAATAAACGTACAGATGAACTTATTGAGATGGTTGGTTTAGATATAACCCATTTAGATAGGTATCCAAGTGAACTAAGTGGGGGGCAGCAGCAAAGAGTTGGAGTTGCTAGAGCCTTTGCCTTAAATCCAGATATTATTCTAATGGATGAACCCTTTTCAGCCGTTGACCCAATAACGAGAACTATACTTCAAGATGAATTGATTAATTTACAGGCTAAGGTTCAAAAAACCATTGTGTTTGTAACCCATGATATTAGAGAGGCTATCAAATTAGCTGATAAGGTTTGTTTAATGAATGAAGGTAAGATTATCCAATATGATACACCTGAAAATATTTTAAAAAACCCTGCAAATGATTTTGTAACTGACTTTGTTGGTGATAACAGGATATGGCAGTCACCTGAATTTATTAGGGCAAAAGATATTATGATAACAGAACCTGTAACTTGTACTATAGATTATAGTGTTGATGAAGCATTATTAATGCTAGGTTCTGAAGAAGTTAATACCCTTATGGTTACGGATGAGGGGACTAATAAACTACATGGTGTGTTAAGAAAAGAACACGTTCAAAGTGCAAAGGATAGAAACCTATCTATAAGAGACATTTTGATTTCAGGCTACGTATTTGCAAGCCCAAATGATTCTATTGTGGATGTATTAAAAGAAGTAGATAAGTACAACATTAACAATATTCCAGTAGTTGATAAGAATAAAGTCTTAAAAGGCTTAATAACTAAAAGTAGTTTAGTAGAAACCCTAAGTCAACAATATATTGATGATGAAGTGGAGGTATACTAAAATGAAGTTTTTAGAAGAATTTATTACTTACTGTACAAATAATATAAACCAAATTATTTCCTTGTTCCTTGATCATATTCAACTAACCGCTATTGCAGTAATTATAGCTGTACTTGTTGGTGTACCTGTTGGTATTTTAATATCCTATTATAAAAGAGCTAGTAAGCCAGTAATGGGTCTTGCAAACGTAGTTCAAGCGATACCAAGTATGGCTTTACTAGGACTTTCTATACCTTTACTTGGAATTGGGTTTTTACCAGCGATTACAATGGTTGTCCTATATTCACTACTTCCTATTATTAAAAACACTTATACGGGTATTTTAAATATTAATGAGGATACTTTGGAAGCTGCTAAGGCTATTGGTCTTACCAAATTTCAAATTCTTAGAAAGGTAAGAATACCCTTGGCTCTGCCTATAATTATGGCTGGTGTGCGTGTGTCTGCTGTTACTGCTGTTGGACTTATGACTATGGCTGGATATATTGGTGCTGGAGGTCTTGGATTTTTAATCTTTTCAGGTATTAGTACTACTAATAACTATCAAATATTAGCAGGAGCAATCCCAGCAGCAATACTTGCATTGTTAGTAGACTATATATTTGGCTTGATTGAACAATTAGTTACACCTATTGCTCTACAGGATTCGAATAATCAGTCCAAAGAGCAGATCAAAAAGTCTAGAAATACGAAAAAAGCAATATTAGCTATATCTGTTGTTGCTATTACTTCTTTATTTGTAGTAACAAGTATTGATAGTAATCAAAATAAATCTGATAAGCAAATAACAATAGGTGGAAAAGATTTTACAGAACAATATATTATGACACATATGATGTCTGATTTAATTGAAGCTAATACTGATATTCAGGTAGACAGAAAAGTAAACCTAGGAGGAACCCAGGTTTGTTTCAATGCTTTAGACAATGATGAAATAGATGTTTACCTTGATTACACTGGTACTATTTATGGTGATACACTAGGTTATCCACCTATTAGTGATATGAATGAGGTATATAATACATCTAAAAATGATCTAAAAGACAAACATGGTATAGATGTTTTAAAGCAAATGGCCTTCAATAACACTTATGGTATAGGTGTTTCCAAAGAAGTAGCCGAAAAATATAACTTAAAAACTATTAGTGATCTAGCTAAAGTGAGTGAAGAATTAACTTTTGGTTTAAGTCTAGAGTTTCTAAACCGTGAAGATGGGATTATTGGTTTAAAAAGACTATATAACTTTGAAATAGATGATGTAATGGGCCTAAATGGTGCCAACAAATATCTTGCTGTAGCAAATGGAGAAACTGACGTACTTGATGTATTTGGTACAGATGGCCTTATTGGATTATATGATATTGTTGTATTAGAGGATGATAAACAATTCTTCCCACCATATTATGCAGTTCCATTAGTAAGAGAAGATATTTTAGAAGAATATCCAGAAATTGAAGAATTACTTGCTAATCTAGGTGGACTCTTAGATGATGAAACAATGATTGGTTTAAACTATCAAGTTGATGAACTTCAAAGAGATCCTGCTGCTGTTGCAAAAGAGTTTTTAACAGAACAAGGTTTATTAGACTAGGTAGCAAATAAATTTAAAGAAAATAACAAATATAAAAACTTAAAAGTCGTGTGAAATCTTCTACTTATAGTAGTTTTAAGCTACAGTAATTAGTAACTACAGTAGTTACTAGCAATACTAGTTATTAACTATACTATTTATAGAGGTTTCCCACGACTTTTAAATTACTTAAATAATCTAGTTATAGAGATTTCACACAACTTTTAATTTACTTAACTAACTATCTTAAAAAACCAATTAATGGAGACCTATATTTATCTCAACAAGGTATTCCAAGTCTTGTAAGAACTGGTCCTCTTTTTCTTTGTATTTAAGCCATAAGCTTTTATTAGTGTATAACTTATAATGTAGATTTAAGAAATCAACCTTCTCTTCTTTTGATA
>CAZOSE010000123.1:0-2718 GCA_964582385.1 uncultured Lachnospiraceae bacterium | reverse complement strand
CTACTTATTTCATCAGTATCTTTCCTATCACCCTTATCTAGACCCTTATAAAAACCCTTTTCCAAATCAGCATCCCCTTCAATTCTTAGAATCATATAAGGTTTCTTGTTCTTTACTTGAAAATCTACAGTTTGTTTTATTTTACTAATCTTTAGAACATATTTTACGTTTTCTCCTGATTCATCTTCTATAAATATACGACTACTATTACCAAAACCTCTTGCCATATTTATAAATTCACTTTCAGTCAAATCTGCTTCATAGCCAACTTGACCTTTTTGAATAAAGACCTCACCCTTTATTAGAATATTATCATCTTCTACTGTTAGAACTGGAACTTTAGCTGTTAACTTTCCTTCATTCATACTAAGAAGTAAGTCTTGTAACTTTATCTCTTCTTTCCCTTTATTCATAACATTTATACGATATAATTGATTAAGATAATCTCCTATCCCATTTTCTAACCTTGAATTTAGTTTCATAATATCTAAAGATTCACTATCAGACATTATTATTAATGTATTTCTACTAATTTCGTAAGTGTTTTCTATATACCTTAACAACTCATAATAGATGTCTTTATTCTCTAGAAACTTCCTTCCAAAAATAATAACCTCTAAGTGGCTAAAGTCTAGTCTTTTATTTGCTTGATTCAAATACTCTTCTTCTATTTGATAAAAGTCCTTACCTGTTAGAGTACTAAGAAGCTTTTCCTTAGCTGCTTCATCACTACTTCCTTGGTCTGTAAATGAAGCTAAATCAGGCGATGCTAAGCTAAGACTTATTTGGCCATTATTATAATCTAGTCCCATAGCTTGAATAAAGTTTCTATCTTCAATCTCAGTCATGTCACTACATCCAGTTAAAACAAGGGAAATAAGAATTGTTATACCTAAGAGGATTTTTACTTTCCAAGACTTATTATTTAAATTTCTATCAAGTGAAATTCTATCAAGTCTTTGATAATCTTTAGTATTATCAGACCTATTATCTACATTATAGAGATTGTTGTTTCTTTCTCTACTCGTCTTGTCTCTACTTGTCCTATCTCTACTTGTCTGGCCTTTACTTGTCTTATCCCTAACTTTACCTAATATCACCACTATTAATGGTAATATAATAGATAAAGGAACACCAATTACCATCATGTATTTTTCAAAATACATAAAATAAACTTCTAGATCAATAGGTATTATACATGCTGCAAAAACAAGTATAATATATGGCAAAATCATATAGTTTTGAGAAGAAAGCCTAAAAATCTGCTTTGTAATCATTAATAAATAATAAAAGAAACCACTAGTTAGAGTAAATATACTAAGCATCCATATTGAGATCATAAGTGCATCATGCCTTTGTAAAAAGCCACCTGGTAATTCAACAATCTGAATCATATTTATAGCAGACCAAAGCTTACTAGTCGTATCCCTAGTTCCTAAAATTCCAACTGTAACTATAAATAATAATATATCGATTATTCCAGCTATAGCTAATCCATTTAAAATATAATTCATGTTATTACTTTTAAATATTTTGATGAACTTTTCTTGCTTATCATTAAAATATCCCTCTGGTTCACCCTTAATTGGTTTTTCCTCAATATAATGCATAGAAAAGATCATGAATTCCAGGCTAGTAAATGTTATAAAAACCGCATATCCACCGTATATTATATTGCTTGGTGCTTGTGTAAATAAAGGAAGTATATTACCTAGTTCTATACTTTTTAACCCCATTAATAAAAACAAAACCATTGGAATTATAACAATAAAGTATAAAAGTTCAGTTATTCTTGCCCTTACCTCAAAACCTTTAGAAGCCAAATAGGCTGATATGAGTATTAGCATAAGTATTATAAATCTAATATCTGTATCTTCTAAAAGAGTTTCATTAATTACTTTAGCAAATAACTTGCCACAAAAGACTAAGAAAGCAAGATACTTTATTATATAAAAACTTCCTATTATAAAAGTAATTAATCTTCCGCACTTGTCTTTTGAGTATTCCATTAGATTACCAGAGATATTTTTAGTTATAAATCCAATAAAAACTATAAAGGCCAAGGCAAAAACCAAAGCAATTATAATAGATATTAAACCATCTCTTCCTGCACTATAGGCAGTAATTCTAGGTAAGATAAGTCCTGACATACTAAATATATTAAATACAATTAGTCGTTTCATTTGCCTTCTAGAAATCTTCTCATTATCCAAATACATAATCTACCATCCTGACGAGTCCATTTATAGTTTGATTTTAATCAATTGATTTCAATTAATTGTTGTCATATATTTTCTTCTATTTACTAGTATCTTTTTCCTCGCTAGTCTTAACTAGTCGTACTCTTTCATCTTCTTTAGCAAAAGCTGGTCGTTTAGTCATCTTGCGAAGAGGAAACCTTATAAGAGCATCCCTTCCATCACTACCATGGTTTATTCCTGATGCAGCAAAAGGCGAAAGATAGGGAACTCCAAAGCTACTTAGCCCTGCTAAATGTATTAGTAAGAACATAAAGCTTAAGATGAAACCATATAGTCCTAAAAAGGAGGATAAGATAATAGAAAACAATCTAATTAGTCTAAAGGATGATGAAAATGCTTCATTGGGGATTGTAAAGGCAGAAATCGCTGTTAGGGCTATTATTATAACTACTACAGGGCTCACTATGTTAGCACTTACAGCAGCATCTCCAATAACCAGTCCACCAACTATACCAAG
>CAZOSE010000122.1:0-6503 GCA_964582385.1 uncultured Lachnospiraceae bacterium | reverse complement strand
CTTGTCCCTTGTAGGAAGTCCCATCTTAATATCTTCATGAACATTAACACTTTCAATTACTTCAACTTCTAAACCGAAGCTGTTAACATGTTCTACATATTCCTTTATAACTTCAAGTGGCCATACTTCTCCAGCTGCATATTGGTCTAACACACCCATTATGCCTGAACAATTAGGTATCTGGCGAATATACTTTAATGGCACACTATCATTACCTTCACCATACCAACGAAATGTCATTTTCATAATCTTCACCTCATATTTTTTTACAAATAAACTCTAAAGCTTTGTTTCAAGTTCTTGTCTACTTATATAAATATGTTTCGACAAAATTAGACTATCATATTTCATAATTAATATCAATAGTAATAAACCTAGTTAAAAAGATAATATTGATAAAAAAACCCTTGAGCACATCAAGGGTTTTTGTCATATGATTGATTTTCATATTATTCATTATTTTTTACGTTTACGTGCCGCTTCAGACTTCTTCTTGCGTCTTACGCTTGGTTTTTCATAATGTTCTCTTTTACGAATCTCTTGTTGGATACCCGCTTTAGCGCAGTTTCTTTTGAAACGACGTAGAGCACTATCTAATGATTCGTTATCTTTTATCGTAACATTTGACATAGACTCACACCTAACCTCCCTCCAGTTGTGTATTGTGCCTATACAACTGTTTGGGTTTATAATATTAAAGCACTATTAGAATTATAACATATTATAGTAATTCGTCAACTATTTTTCGTTATAAGAATTCATTTATTATACCAAACTATATGGATTGCTATACTTTCTACTTAAGTTGTCCCACTACTACTGAATATGTTTTTCAAGAATAAGTGGTGCTTGCTTCACTAGTTCATCCATTCCTTCAGGATTTTTTCCTCCAGCTTGAGCCATTTGTGGACGGCCTCCGCCTCCTCCACCTACTAATACAGCTAGTTCTCTTATAATCTTCCCTGCATTTATGCCTTTAGCAACTAAGGTATCGGAAACCATAATAATTAGATTAACTTTTTCCTGGTCCACACTTGATGTTAATACTATAACACCTTCACCTAGCTTATCTTTTAACTGATCTCCTAAGTTTCTAAGACCATTCATATCTACACTTGGTATTTTTGCAGCTATTAACTTAACTCCATTTACATCTATTACCTGCTGAGACACATCACCAACTGATTCCCTAGCAAGCTTGTTTTTAAGTTTTTCATTTTCACTATTTAAAGTTTTCAACTCATCGTTTAAATGTTCAATTCTATTAACAAGTTTTGATGGTTCAACTTTTGCAGCTTTTGCAGCTTCATTTAGTGTTTCTTCTATACTTTGGTAGTACTTTATTACATTTCTACCAGTTAAGGCTTCAATCCTTCTAACTCCAGCTGCTATACTAACTTCTGAAATTATTTTAAATGATTGAATGCTTGATGTATTATTAACATGGGTTCCACCACATAATTCCTTGCTAAAATCACCCATAGATACAACCCTTACAGTATCATCATACTTTTCTCCAAAAAGGGCAGCAGCTCCAGATTTTTTTGCTTCTTCTATATTCATAACTTCAGTTGTTACAGGAAGAGAAGCATGGATTTTATCATTAATCAATTCTTCTATTTTGATTATTTCATCTTGGCTTAGGGCTTGAAAATGCGTAAAGTCAAAACGTAATCTATTATTATCAACATAAGAACCTGACTGCTCTACATGGTTTCCTAGTACTGTTCTTAGAGCTTTTTGAAGTAAATGTGTAGCACTATGGTTTCTAGCAGTATCTTGTCTTTGTCCTTCATGAATAGTAAGTATAACCTCTTCATTAAGTTTAAAACCGCCAGACTTTACTTGACCTATATGTCCAATTTTACCACCTGGAAGTTTTATAGTATCTTCTACTTCAAATACACTATTAGCCTTTGTTATAGTTCCTTTATCAGCAACCTGGCCACCACTTGTAGCATAAAAAGGTGTTTCATCTACTATAATAGTAGCTGCTTGTCCTTTAATAATTTCATCTACTATTTCTGTTTCTGTTGTTAAAGCTATAATGTTTGATAAAGCGCTACTATTAGTATAACCAACAAACTCAGAATGTAGTTCCTTATCTAACTTAAGGTATACAGTTTCATCAGCACCCATATAATTAGTTACAGCACGGGCTTGTCTAGCCGTTTGCCTTTGGACTTCCATAGCCTTTTTAAACCCATCTTCATCAACAGAAATTCCTTTTTCTTCAAGAATCTCATTTGTAAGATCTAGTGGAAAGCCATAAGTATCATATAATTTAAATGCATCTTTACCCTCTAGTATAGACTTGTTTTCACTTACAAGTTTAGTTACTAAATCCTCAAGTATACTTAGCCCTTGATCAATGGTTTTACTGAAGTTATCTTCTTCTACACTTATTAGTTTTAAAATATATTCACTTCTATCCTCTAAATCAGGATAACCATCTTTTGATTCTTTTATTACAACAGTAGAAAGACTTGCTAAGAATTTATCTTCAATGCCAAGTAGACGTCCATGTCTAGCTGCACGTCTAAGTAATCTTCTTAAAACATAGCCTCTTCCTTCATTAGAAGGAATTATGCCATCTCCAGTCATAAAGGTTACAGAACGAATATGGTCAGTTATTAGACGTATAGAAACGTCCTTTTCAGGGTTCTTTCCATACTCAGCTCCTGCAACATCACATACTTTATCTCTTATCGCCTTAATAGTATCAATATCAAATATTGAGCCCACATCTTGTATAATAGTTGCTAATCTTTCAAGTCCCATACCTGTATCAATGTTTTTGTTTTTTAGTTCTTCATAATTTCCATTGCCGTCACTGTTAAATTGTGTAAATACGTTATTCCAGACTTCAATAAACCTGTCACATTCACAACCAACTGTACACTCTTCATCATCACAACCGTACTTTTTGCCACGATCATAAAATATCTCTGAACAAGGACCACAAGGACCAGCACCATGTTCCCAGAAATTATCTTCTTTTCCAAATCTAAATATCTTATCTTCAGAAATTCCAATTACTTTGCTCCAAATTTCAAATGCTTCATCATCATCTAAATATACTGATGCGTACAATCTTTCAGGATCAAGTCCAACAACCTCAGTTAAAAACTCCCAAGACCATTCCAATGATTCTTTTTTAAAGTAATCACCAAAGGAAAAGTTTCCTAGCATTTCAAAAAAAGTACCATGTCTATCAGTCTTTCCAACATTCTCAATATCACCGGTACGTATACACTTTTGGCATGTAGCAATTCTGTTCTTTGGGGGAATTTCCTGTCCTGTGAAAAATGGCTTTAATGGTGCCATACCTGCATTAACTAATAATAAGCTTTTGTCATTCTCAGGAACCAATGAGAAACTATCTAGTATTAAATGTTCCTTACCTTTAAAAAAATCCAAGAACATTTTTCTCAGTTCGTTTGTTCCATATACTTTCACTATTACTGCCTCCTAGCATAAAAGTCTGTATAATCTTTTATCTTTATAATATTTAAATTTACAATTTTTTCTTTGTAACATTTTATTTTATCTTTATATTTGCTTCAAAGTTATATAAATCATATTAAAATTAATTTATATACCTAATCCTAATAAATAAGTATATAAACTATTCAATTATTTGTCAATTATTAAAAACTAACTACACCTAGGTGGTCAAATAGTACTCTAAACGCCATAAGTATTAAGATTATTCCACCAAACATTTCTGCCTTAGATTTATATTTAAAACCAAACATATTACCAATTTTTACTCCTATAAATGAAAAGGTAAATGTAACAATTCCAATAATAATTACTGAAGGTATTATTCTAACTTTTAAGAAAGCGAATGTTACACCGACCGCTAGTGCATCAATACTCGTTGCAACGGCTAATACACTCATTGTTTTAAAACAAAGTGAGTCATCAGTTGTTTCACAAGAATCTCTAGACTCTTTTATCATATTAATTCCAATAACACTAAGTAAAACAAAAGCTATCCAGTGGTCTATACTACTTATACTATCTTGGAATTGTACTCCTAATAAGTAGCCTATTAATGGCATTCCAGCCTGGAATATTCCAAAGTATAAGGCAACTATTAATGCGTTTTTAAAGCTGTTATTCTTTAATGATAGACCCTTACATACTGCTACTGCACACGCATCCATAGATACACCTACAGCAATTATAAAGAGTTCTAGCAAAGATAGAGTGTTCATTTTAATTCTCCTTGAGTCTTGACTTTATATGTATCTCCTAAAATATAGAAAAACTTATCCGCAAAAATATTCAGATAAGTTTTTAACTTAAAATTATAAATAACTCTTTTATCCTCAACATATAAAACTGTTATACAATTATTTAAATATCTTTGTTAATTGTATAACAGTTTTATTATATTTGCAATTAGCTTGTTTGTAAATAATATATCAAATATATCAAAATCGAATATTTAATTATATATCTTGTGTTAACCTTAGTTTTTTATTATATCTATTCTATCCAAGTAACTATTTCATCAACACTATTTCTTTTCTTTTCGGGAAAAGTATCCCTTGTGGGGTATCCAATTGACAATAATGCTATTGCTTCCACATGAGATGGTAAATTAAATTCTTTTTTTAACTTCTTTGCATCAAAATGGCAAATAATACATGTACCAAGTCCTAACTCCGTTGCAGCTAAAGTCATATTTGATATAGCGATTCCACCATCAATATCACCATGGTCTTTACCATCTTGGGGCCTTTTCCAGGTTTTTGAATGATCTAAACATATAATGACCATTACTGGTGCATTTTTAAACCAGTCTCTTGGATAAGCATCTACTATCTTTTGCTTTTCCTCTTCATTAGTTACAACAATATAGTTTAGAGGTTGTTTATTAACTGCACTTGGGGCAAGTCTTGCTGCATTAATTATATCTAGGATTTTCTCTTTTTCTACTTCTTTATCTTGATAGGACCTAAGTGAATATCTGTTATTAGCTAATTCTAAGAACATATTATACCTCCTTGAGATTAGAATGTTACCTATGTATTAATAATAACATTCTTACCATTTTTTGCAAATACACCTTGAACCTTTTCCATTAAATCTCTTGTTGGTTCTTTGGTTTCATCCAGGGCATAAGTTAGTCCTAGTTCTTTCCACTTATATTCACCCATTTTGTGAAAAGCTAAAGGCTCTATTTTGGTAATGTTAGGATAGTTATCTAGATGTACTGATAATGCTTCTATTGTATCCAAATCATCTGTTAATTCAGGTACAACAACATACCTAACCCATATTTCAATATTTTCCTCTTTTAAATAATCTAAAGTTTTAAGAGTAGGTTCAAGTCTTGCTCCAGTAAGAGAATGATAAACATTTTTATCAAAGCTTTTAATATCAAGAAGAACCAAGTCAATATACTTATATAGTTCTTTTACATGTTCATTTAATATAAATCCTGAAGTATCAATAGCTACATTTATATTCTCTTTTTTACATTCTTTTGCGACTTGAGTCAAAAATTCTGCTTGTAGTAAGGGTTCTCCCCCGGTGAAGGTTACCCCTCCACCAGAAGATTCCATATATGTTTTATATTTTTTTATTTCATTCATTAACTCTGTAACTGTATATTCTTTTCCTTGTGATGTATCCCAAGTGTCTGGATTGTGGCAATATAGGCAGCGAAGCGGACATCCTTGCATAAAAACTACAATACGAATTCCCGGTCCATCTACTGTACCTAATGTTTCAAATGAATGTACTCTTCCAGTACTTTTCATTAAATCACTCCTTTATCTTGCCTAAAGTTATATACCTTACTTAAGAAAAGGTATATTATCTTTCATGGAAGGTTCTATGAATTACATCAAGTTGTTGTTCACGATTTAATTTAATAAAGTTAACTGCGTATCCTGAAACACGAATTGTAAGCTGAGGATATCTTTCTGGATGATCCATAGCATCTAATAGGGTCTCTTTATCAAATACGTTAACGTTTATATGGTGACCAGCATCTTTAAAGTAACCATCTAATAGTCCAGCCAAGTTACTAGTTCTTTCCTCATCTGTCTTACCTAGTGCCTTAGGAACTATTGAAAATGTGTAAGAAATACCATCTTCTGCATGTCTATATGGAAGTTTAGCAACTGAAGACATTGAAGCTATGGCTCCATTATTATCTCTACCATGCATTGGGTTAGCACCTGGTGCAAAAGGTTCCCCTGCTTTTCTGCCATCTGGAGTAGAACCTGTCTTTTTACCATAAACAACATTAGAAGTTATCGTTAATACAGATAGGGTTGGTTTTGCATTTCTATATGTCTTAACTTTACGAAGCTTGTTCATAAAGTTTTCAACGATTTCAACTGCTATTTGGTCAACTCTCTCATCATTATTACCGTATGCAGGATAATCTCCTTCTACTACGTAATCTACTGCAAGTCCTTCTTCATTTCTAATTACTTTAACTTTAGCATGCTTTATTGCTGACAGGGAGTCTGCTACTA
>CAZOSE010000121.1:4702-6518 GCA_964582385.1 uncultured Lachnospiraceae bacterium | reverse complement strand
AGCTGATGAGGATATATATGACAAACTACGTATTGCAGAGGAGCACATGTATCAGCATAAACTTTTAGAATACAAGAGCTCTCATAGTTCAACAATTTCATCAATAAAGACCACATTGAACGTGAATAGTCATGAAACATCTGAGCATGCAGAAAGTATACTTTCTCATTATGAGCATTGGGATGGCAAAGGGTATCCTCAGGGTTTAGATTGTGAAAACATACCTTTGATTTCTCGTGTTTTTTCAGTGGCAGATTCATATGACGCCATGGCTCAAGACAGACCTTATAGAAAGGCTAGGACTCATGAAGAGGCAATTATGGGAATTAACAGATGTGCAGGAAGTCAGTTTGATCCACAAATATCTCAGATATTTATTGAAAGTTTCAATAGGAAAAGTCTAAAGAGTATATTATATCAATAATTCATTTATAGCATTGTATATTGGCTGGCAAATTTAAACAATAGGGCACTGAGATGTAAAAGTCTTAGTGTCTTTTTTGTGGAAATTTTTAATTTCCATTACTTAGGAAACACTAAATCAACCCATATAGTTAAGAACTAAAAGAAATTTAATAATCAAAAATATTATAAAACTTTAATGATTAAAAAGATTATAAAACTTGACAAAATAAATATATCTGTTATCTTATGTAAGTAAGTACTAACATAAGGAGGAAGAAATGAATAATAAAGAGAATAGACGAATGAGTAGGGAGGATAGAAAAGAACAAATCCTACAATCGGCATTAAATATATTTATTGGAAAGGGATTCAATGGAGCAACTACCATTGATATTTCTAAAGAGGCAGGTATATCTGAGGTTACATTGTTTAGATATTTTGATTCAAAAAAACAAATATTTATGGAGGCTATAGAACCTATATTAGTTACTAGCTTAAAAGAATCAATTGTAGAATCTAAAAATTTAAAGCCAATAGAAAAGTTAAAATATATTTTAAAAAATAGGATTAAATTTATTTCTAACCATCATGAAGTAATAAAGTTGATTTTGATGGAGAGTCAAATTAATCCAGAAGTGGCTGACTTTGACTATATTAATAAAATCACACAGATGATAAAGGTTTCCATTAAGGAAGCAGGAATTGAGTTAGATGATGAAGAATTTGCAATTAGGTTACTAATGGGAAGTATATTATCATTTTTATATTTGCCTGAAATTAATGAGGAAAAGATTGATAAAAGTATAAATAGTTTTATTTATACTTTAGTTAAAAATAAAAATAATTAATTAGGAAAGAGAGATGTTGGCATGAATAGATTGTTTTCAAAGATAGGTAGTAGAATTGAAAAGACACCTTTTAAGGTATTGTTTATTACTATAATAGTATTTGCACTTATGATTGTAGGTGCGATAAAAGTTAACATGGCAACAGGTAATGAAACCTTAGTCAAAACTGACAATGATGCATATATTTCCAATTATAGAATGGAAAGCGAATTTGGTGGAGACGCCATTATGGTATTATTTGAAGGCGAAGAAGAAGAGTTATTAAGTATCGACAATATGGAAAAGATGTGGAATGTAGAACAAAGGCTTAAGTATAATGAGGGCATATTCACATTTATGAGTCCAGCTAGTATTGTCCATCAAATAACTGATAAGCAAGGATATGAAATTAAAAGTCAAATTCCCACAATCAGTGATGGACTAGGAGAAATGGGGTCTAAGCTCACTGAAATAGGTGAAGAATTAGGAAGCAAGGAACTTCCAGATCCTGAAGCTGTTGAAAAGAAATTAGACAGTTTAATGGCTTCCATGGATCCAGACAAGATCATGGGGGAAATAGGTAA
>CAZOSE010000121.1:0-4692 GCA_964582385.1 uncultured Lachnospiraceae bacterium | reverse complement strand
CAGGAAGCAGAGCTTAAAAGTAAATTCCTTACTATGGGGAATGGACTAGGACAGATGGGAAGCAAACTCACCAATATAGGAAATGAATTAGCAAGTAAGGATATACCAAACCCAAAGCTTATGGAAGAAAAACTAAATGAATTATCTAATATAGGTAGTGTGTTTGATGAACTAATTGGAGGTCAGGATAATCTAGGAGAAGGTGCAACAGAATTAGGTGGAGGATTAGAACAATCATCAAAGGGGCTAAGTGAAATTTCTATTCAATTAGGTCAATTGGCAGACCAGATGAAAAGTAATCCAGAGATATACACAAAGCTAAATATGTTTGCCCAAAACATAGGAAAGAGTTCTGAAGGATTATTAAATATATCAAAAAAGACAGGACAACTTTCTATAGGAAGCCAAAACACATCTCAAGCACTTACAAATTTAAGTTTAAAATTAGAAAATGAATTGGCGGATATGAAAGAAAGTTTATCTGGTGACGAAATATCTTCTGAAGAACTAAAAACCATGGCAAATGGCTTTATTACTATGGGTAAAAATCTAAGTGATTTAAGTATTGGATTATCTGAAATGGTTACAGATGGAAGTATACTTCCAGATGGATCTGACATATTGTCAGATTTAACATCAAATATAGAAAAAGAAGTAGGAGAAATGAAGGAAAGTTTATCTGGAGGGCTTTCACCAGATGAACTAAAGGTTATGTCAGATGGCTTTATAACCATGGGGGAAAATCTAAGCAAATTAAATGATGGGTTAAACACTTTACATGAAAAATCTGGTATGATGATGCCCTATTTCCCTCATAATCAAAAAGAATTAGATAATATTTTATATGATGATAATGGAAAGTTAAGAGATGTATTTTCAGATACTGTATTAGATACTAATCATTTGATAATGATGATCAAACTAGAGGGAAACCTAGAAGATAGTATTATAGATTCAATATATGAAGATGTGGCATATTCTGTAGATAAAGAAGAGTTTGATGTAACTTATATTGTATCAGGAAAACCTGTATTGGATTCTTCTTTAAGAACAGAGATGAAATCAAATATGTTAATTATGGTTGCAGCAGCAGTAGTTTTAATGTTTATCATACTGAATTTAGTATTTAAAATTAAGTGGAGAGTTCTCAGCCTAGGTATAATATTTGTATCTGTTATAGCTACACTTGGACTAATGGGTCATCTAAGTATTTCTATGACTATGGTATCCATGGCTGTATTCCCTATTTTAATAGGTCTAGGAATAGATTATTCAATACAGTTTCAAAATAGATATGAAGAAGAAAAGTCTGTAAAAATTACTTTAGAACAAGTTGGTAAAGCAGTAGGTTTAGCAGTACTCGCTACTGTATTAGGTTTTGGATCCTTGTATGCATCACCTGTACCTATGATACAAGACTTTGGGAAAATGCTTACTGTAGGTGTAGTAGTCAGTTTTATTGGAAGTATATTCTTATTGATGCCAGTACTTGGAGCTAGAGATACAATAGCTTCACAATCTAATGATCTTAAATCAAAAGACTATTCTAAAGAAAGCAGAATGGAAAGGTTCCTATCAGCTACTGGAAGATTTGTGACTAAATTTGCTGCATTTATACTTATAATAGCTACAACTTTAGCAGGAATTGGTTTAATAGCTGATCAAAAGGTTGGTGTTGAGACTGATATAGAAACATTTATGCCCCAGGATATGGAGGCTCTTTATGATATTCATTATATAAGAGATATCGTAGGATCAACAAATCAAATGGTCATATTTATGGAAGACGACCAGATATTGACTGAAGAAAACTTAGATTGGATGGCGAATACCATAGATGAAATAGAAACAAAGTTTTCAAACAAAGTAGTTGATGTAAAATCAATAGAAAATTTAGTAAACAATATATCAGAAGAAACAGACTTAAGCCTTGGAGAATATATGAATGTACTAGAAGACGTGCCAGAGACACAGAAAAAAATGTTTTTAAGTGAGGGTGGGGATAAGGGAGTTATCCTTATGAATGTGGAACATATGGCTACTGAAGAGTTACAGGAATTCGTAGAAGATGTAGATGAGACCCTAAAGGGATCCCCTATGAAAACTTCTATAACAGGTAAGTCGGTCCTAGATGTGGAAATGGTCAAGGGCTTAACTGATGGAAGACTTAAGATGACTCTTATAGGGCTAAGGCATTAGTAGCTGTATTTCCTGTAGTACTAATAGTAGGAATGTCCGGTGGAATTATGAATTTGTTGGACCTAAAATATACGCCAATAACTGCAACATTGGGAGCATTAGTATTGGGTATGGGTACAGAGATGACCATAATGTTTTTGGAAAGATACATGGAAGAGAGAAACAAAGGCAATGACAAGGCAGAGGCCATGAATATAACCATTAAAAATATAGGTAAAGCAACAGTTGCATCAGGACTTACTACTGTAGGTGGGTTTAGTGTGCTAATGACTTCTAAATTTGTTATATTAAAGGATTTTGGATTGATGACGGTGATAAATATATCCCTTGCACTAATGGCTACCTTTATAATTCTTCCAGCACTGATTTGGATATTAGATAGATTTATTATAAAAAAAGAAATAAGGAGTAAGGCATATAAAGAACTGTTACAAGAATAAATGTAAATGGGGGGAATATTGTGAGATATAGAAAAGGGATTCAGATTATTACATTATTGTTATTTGTATTACTCATAGCCTTAGGCAAGGTTCAGATTTGGATGATTGTATTTGGTGCTAGCTTAATACTTTCAACTTATTTTGGAAGGTTTTATTGTGGTTACATATGTCCGATAAATACAGGAATGGAACTAATAGATAAAAGTGTAGATAAAAATAAAAGAAAAAGAAAAGCCATACCTAAGTTCTTCAAAAGTGCCTTTATAAGATATGGAATACTTGCCTTGTTTTTAGGAATTATGTTTATAGTTTTTAAAACAGGGAAAAAGCTGCCTGTACTTCCAGTATTATTTGCTTTAGGAATAGTACTTACTATATTCTATATGCCAGAATTCTGGCATAGATATCTTTGTACTTATGGAACTTTATTATCGGTTTTTTCTAGATTTAATAAAAAGTCCTATAGGATAATCGATGAAGAGTGTATCAAATGTGGTAAATGTGTAAAAGTGTGCCCATCGGATGCAATCATCTGGGAGGATAGGAAGGACTATCCATTAATAATACAAAATGAATGTCTGCAATGTGGTAGGTGCAAAGAAGCTTGCCCTGTCGCCACCATAGAAAAGCTATAATAAAAATGTAAAGTAAGATATAAACTAAAAGCAATTTAAAATTTATTATCACATAAAAATATAGGAAGGAGAATGGTAAGTGAAGGGGAATAAGGTAAATAGTATAACAGCATTGAAGTTAACACACTTGAAATGATTAATTGAAGCACTTAGCCGACCACAATCGGAGAGGTGCTTTTTCTTTCATTAACCTTTTAAAATATGGTTGATATTATAGTGGGTGACTTATATACTATAAATAAAAATAATTAGATATAGATAGAATTAAAATTAATATGAATTAAATAAAACCGACTGGAACAGGTGAGAACTATGAAAGAAAAACTTAATTTCAAATCTAATTTATTAATAGGATCATTATTATTTGGATTATTTTTTGGGGCGGGAAACTTGATATTTCCTGTTAGAATGGGCCAGTTAGCTGGCGGAAATACTTGGCAAGCAACAATTGGGTTTTTAATAACAGGGGTAGGATTCCCACTGTTAGGAGTTATTGCATCAGCCCTTTCTAAAAGTGAAAGTTTATATGATATGGCAAAGCCTGTAAATAAAATTTATTCGGTTTTATTTACATGTGCCCTATATTTGACAATCGGACCTTTGTTCGCTATACCTCGTACAGCTACAGTGGCATTTGAAGTAGGTATAAACCCATTTATTCCAGATGAATATCTACAAATTGGATTATTAATATTTTCGCTGATATTCTTTGTAATTACCCTTTATTTTTCACTTAGGCCAGGAAGAATTTTAGATTGGGTTGGAAAATACTTAACTCCTATCTTTGTGGCACTTTTATCAATGTTAATAATTGCAACATTTGTAAAGCCAATGGGACAGGTTAATCAATTTGCAGCCCAAGGAAACTATATCAATAAGCCATTATTTACAGGAATATTAGATGGATATAATACAATGGATGCTTTAGCCTCCCTTGCTTTTGCAATTGTTATTATTTCAAATCTTGAAAAATTAGGAATAAAAAGTCCAAAGAGGGTTGCGATTGAAACATTTAAGTCTGGTTTGGTATGTGTTGTGGGAATGAGTGTTATTTATGCCTCATTAGCTTACATGGGAGAAACAAGTATAGGCATCACCGGTAGTGCTGATAACGGTGGTTTAATTATGTCTATAGTAAGTGAGCATTATTTTGGTTTTACTGGTAAGATATTGTTGGCTGCTATAGTAACAGTTGCTTGTTTGAAAACGGCAATAGGTTTAATAACGTCATGTGCTCAGATGTTTAGTGCAATGTTTCCAAAATCAGTATCCTATAATAAATACGCTATAATATTTACTGTTTTTTCATTTGTAATTGCTAATTTTGGATTAAATAAAATCATTCAGTTATCTGTACCTGTACTTATGTTCCTTTATCCATTAGCAATTTCATTAATTATACTATCCTTGCTAGCGCC
>CAZOSE010000120.1:0-6541 GCA_964582385.1 uncultured Lachnospiraceae bacterium | reverse complement strand
GAAAAAGAAGGTATAGATGTAAGAGTAGTAAGTATGCCTTCATGGGAATTGTTTGAAAAACAAACAAAAGAGTATAAAGATAAGGTATTACCAAAGAATGTTCGAGCTAGAGTTTCTGTAGAAGCAGCTTCAGCTTTTGGATGGGCAAAGTATGTTGGATTGGATGGAGCATCTATTAGTATGGAAACATTCGGTGCATCTGGACCAGGTGATGTGTTATTTGATTTATTTGGATTTACAATAGAAAATGTAGTAGCTACGGTTAAGTCAGTAATATAATTATTGTAAATGATATATTATAACTAATACAAACACCCTTACTAATTGTACGAAAGTGCAAATAGTAAGGGTGTTTATATTAAAGCTTAACTTATTTGATAATAGAAGAATAAAAAGTTATTAATAATTTATAAATATTAAATAATTCAAAGAATGTTCATAAATTAGTGATATAATCTAAAATAGTAGGGACAAACAACTTGTAATTAGTAAAAGTTAACAAGTTACTTGTACGAAGTAAATTGATTACAATAAGTTGATAATTCTAATATTGATTAGATGGTTATTATCATTTGTATTCAAGGAGGACATTATGAATTTACCAAAACAATATAATGATGTAAAAGATTTTAAAAAGGTTATGTTTTTATATGATTCTGCATTAAAAGAAGTCGAAACTAAAATAGAGATATTAAACAATGAATTTAAAATGGATAACAAATATAATCCTATTGAACATGTAACATCTCGAATTAAGTCTCCACAAAGTATAGCGAAAAAGTTACGTCATAATGGGAAAGAGTTTACAATTGAAAATATTGTAAAATATATAAATGATATTGCAGGAATACGAATAATATGTTCCTTTAGAACAGATATTTTTAATATTGCAGAGGCTATATCTAGACAAAATGATGTTAAAGTATTAAAAGTTAAGGATTATGTAACTAATCCAAAAGAGAATGGATATTCAAGCTATCATATGATTGTTTCAGTTCCAATATATCTTACAGATGCAGTTATAGATACAAAGGTAGAGATTCAAATACGTACAATAGCAATGGACTACTGGGCAAGCCTAGAACACAAAATATATTATAAATTTGAAGGTAATGCCCCTATACATATAAGCAAAGAATTAAAAGAATGTGCAGACATTATTTCACTTTTAGATGAAAAGATGTTATCTATTAACAATAAAGCTATGAATTATAAACTAAAAGAAATAAAGAAAACTGATAGAAGTTTGGTTGTAGAATCAAAAATGATAGAATCCTTTGGTCATGTTTATGAAGAAGAATATGAAGATAATAATTCTAAATACGATCAGTACCAATTCTTATTAGAAGACTACAAAGAAAATGAAGAAAATGAAAGAAAAAAATTAAAAGAAAAGGTTAGTAAAAGTGAATCTAAGAAAAAAGGAACCATTAATAAAAGACTAAAGATTAATAGGGAAAAAGTAATTAATGAAAAAAATGACAGAAAATTATTGAGTTTTTTCAATTTGAATACAAATCAAATATAAAATAATACTAAGAATTATTTTATAAAATCAAAACCACATAATAGATTTGATAAAAAACAAAGCTATTGTGTGGTTTTTTGGTTATAATAAATTATGTTTTAGTTAAATTATTCTATGTCTAAACCTTTTAATAAATCTCCAAGACTTGTAGTTGCTTCCTGATCAGAAGTAAAGTCTATAGGTTTACTGTTTTGATTAATAGATCTACTTCTAGGTCTATTGCTAGGTCTAGTATTAGTATTAGGTCTATTACTAGGTCTAAAAGAAGGCTTATTATCAGCAACTTCATCTCTAACGTTATCATCCTGAGTTTTCATACTTAAATTAATTTTACCATCTTTAATGTTCAAGATTCTAACGTTAACTTCTTGTCCTTCTTTAACAACTTCATTAGGTGATTTAACAAATTTATTAGAAAGTTGAGAAATATGAACTAGTCCAGAAAGTCCACCTTCAAGTTTTACAAAAGCACCATAAGGAACAATATTGTCAACAGTTCCTTTTACAGTTGCTCCGTGTTCAAGATTTTCAAGCATGTCATTTCTTGCTTCTTTTCTCTTAGATAGTTCAACTTGTTTGCTTGATAGAACTAGTCTGTTTTTATCTTGTTCAACTGTAATAACAACCGCTTCAACTTCTTTGCCAATCCATTCATCTAGGTTTTCAACGAAGCTTATTGAAAGTTGAGACGCTGGAATAAATCCACGAATTCCTTCAACAAATGTTAATACTCCACCTTTTACAGATTGGGTTATCTTAACATTAAGTATTGAACCCTCATCCATGTAATCTTGTAACTTTTCCCAAGCTAGGACAAAATCAGCCTGTTTTTTAGATAGTAGGATATTACCTTCACCATCATCGTCTTTAACTACTTTAGCATAGATTTCGTCTCCTATAGTAACACCCTCTTTAATTATAAAACTAGGATCGTTACTATAATCAGTAGCTCTAATTATACCCTCAGCATATGAAGAGATATCTAAAATTACTTCAGTATCTGACACGCCAACTACTGATCCTTTAACTATATCTCCTACATTAACCTTATGGAATGATTTGTCTATTTGATCTTCAAACTCTTCCATTGAAGGAATACTTTCATCAGTTTCTTGTTCAACCTGACTGTCTACAATTTCCTCCGTATTTTCATCTAGGTCTGTAGCGGGAACCTCTTCTTGTGTAACTTCTGTTTCTAAGTTCTGGTCAATAGTTTCATTTGTTATTTCTGTTTGTTGATTATCGCTCATGATATACTCCAATCTGTGACACTTTCACTTATATTATTTTGGTATTAACCAATTATAATCATTTTAATTGATAATTAAAATAAAATAACTAATAACATTATAGCATAATTCCGCCTTAACACAAGATTTGAATTACATTATTTCAAATAGACATTTATACAGGTATTTAATATAGAAACAATATTAAATCCAAGCTAGTAATACTTGGTAATTACCAATAGCTAATTGAAGTAAATCTGATATAATGTTAAAATAATATTAGATTATATAACAAAGTAGATAAGGGAGGTTAAATTGCAAAAATACAAAAAACGTTTACTTCTTCTATTATTAGTACCAATTTCGTTTTTAATAATAGTCATAGTAAAAAGTAATAGATGGATAGCAGAAGAAATATTTGCACGTAGAGTTTATAAGGTTTTATCTCAAGTACTTAGTAATATAACTTCCTTGGTACCTATATCACTTATGGAAGTTTCAATATTTATAACTATTATATTGTTTGTAGTTTTTATAATACATATGGTAAAGACAATATTAGAGAATAAAGAGAATAGAAAAGAAAGTATAATAAAATATATAATTAATACTAGCTGTACACTAAGTATTCTATTGTTTTTATTTGTTATCTTAGCAGGAACAAATTATTATAGGTATCCATTTTCTGAAATTAATGATATGCCAGTAGAAGAATCAACTTTAGAAGAACTTTATAATTTAAATATCTACTTGGCAAGGCAAGCTTACGAGTTAAGGCAAGAGCTTGAGTTAATTGGTAAAGATATAAATGATGAAGGTGTTTTTGATTTTACTGATACTAAGTGGCAAGAACTTACTACTACAACTAGTAAAGCTTTTGATAACTTGTCTCTTTCATATCCAATATTTAAAGGAAATTATGGGAGAGTAAAGCCGGTAATAGCATCAAAGTTTATGTCTAGGATGGAAATAACGGGAATATTTTGGCCGTTTACACTTGAAGCAAATGTAAATATTCATGCACCAGATTATACAATCCCAGCTACAATGGCTCATGAGATGGCACATCAAAGAGGTTTTATGAGAGAAGATGAAGCAAACTATATAGCATTTTTAGCAAGTAACTATTCCGATGATTTAGTTTTTAAATATAGCGGAACAATGCTAGCCTTAACATCAGCTGGCAATGCATTATATAGGGAAGATCCAATCTTATATACAGAAACAAGAAAAGGATTTAATGATGGCATGCTAGCAGACCTAAGACATAAGTCAAACTATTGGAGTCAATTTAATGATACAGTTATAAGCACAGTTTCTAATAAAATGAATGATACATATTTAAAAGCTAACAATCAAAAAGATGGTGTTAAAAGCTATGGAAGAATGGTAGATTTACTTCTAGCAGGATATAAAAACAATATATATTATTAATAGAATTAAAAGCCACTAAAATTATGATATAGAAATCTTGAATAAAGATACTAATAATAATTTTAAGTGGCTTTTATGTTTATTAGTGTTTACCTAGATAGAATATAAATAAGCTCTACCTTTTTTCCCAATTCTTTTGATGGTACCAAGATAGTTTAAAATATGTATGGAAACTTGAGCATCCTTATGTCTAATCTTAGATGCAAACTGATAATCTTTTACTGTAAAAGTCTCAGCCAAATTGTCTGGTAAGAATAGTTTGTAGTCCTCTACAGATTCTAATTTAATCTCATCAACAAGTTTAGTTGGAATCCTATCACATTTAGTCGCACCACTTTTTTTGTCTTTGCTCCACCCATCTAGTAAGCGAAATTCATCCACATCCATAAGGATTATATGAAACTTTAGATTTGGATGATTTAAGAAGCTTTTGACTTTATATAATTCACGAAATATGGAATTAGGACTTCCCTTTAAATTTGACTTACGTGGCTTACTTATTTCACCTGTTTCATGATTAATCCAATGAAGCATTTTGATATGTGTAACTGGGTAAACAACAGTAACAGGTTGTAATTCGAGCATTACTTTTAACTTCCTTCTAAGAACATTGAAATTTCCTGTTTGAACTTCGATTATTCCTTTTTCATTTACAATATCAGCAAAAAACTGTTCTATCTTTATTTCGTGCTTGGAAGAATCAGGTTCAATATACTTTTTTACTACAGCATGAACTGTTTTTTCCTGAAGAGTCCCTATTTGAGAGGAGTCACCTATTACTCCATCTTTTAATATAGCAGAATTTAAAACTTGTTCACATGTTTCATCAAATAATATTTTGTTCATTTATAAAACATCCTTTTCAAAAGTAAAGTATCTTCTTATCATACCATAATAGTTATTGTTTTTTATGTCAAGATTATAAGACTAAATTAACAAGGTCTATTCCCTATTTTACTTTCGAAAGAATCATATAAATCCATAATGTTATCTAACTTATATATTGTTTTGCTTGGGTGTTAAACATATCTGCATATAATCCTTTCTGGTGGACTAGTTCTTTATGGGTTCCTTCTTCTAGGATTTCTCCTTTATCTAATACAATAATTCGGTCAGCTATTCTTGTACTGGAAAGTCTATGTGATACGAATATAGAGGTCTTTCCCTTAGTTAGGCTGATTAAATTTTCAAAGACTTCTTCTTCACTTTTAGGGTCCAAAGCTGCTGTTGGTTCATCTAAGATAACTACACTTCCATCCCTTGCTAGTGCTCTTGATATAGCAATCTTTTGCTCTTGGCCTCCCGAGGGAAGTAGACCCTTATCATCATAAATCTTTGTAAGATAACTTTTAACTCCTTTAGGCTGTTTTTCTATCCATGATTTAATTCCTGTTTGATCTAGTTTATCCCAAACCATCTCCGTGTCTTTTTTTGTTATTAAGTCTGTGGCTTTACCTAGAATGTTCTCATCTAGTTTAATTGGTAGTAGTTTAAAATCCTGGAACACAATGGATAATTGTTTTTTATATTCTTCAAGTGATAGACTCTGTAAATCTACTCCGTTAATAAGTATTCTTCCTTTTTGTGGTTTATATAATCTACATAATAATTTTATTAATGTAGTCTTACCTGCACCATTCTTACCAACAATAGCTAAAGTTTCTCCTGGATATATTTGAAAGTTTATATCTTTTAAAATATCTTCTTTAGCTGTTGGGTACCTAAATGTAACATTATTAAAAGCTAAAGATACTGGTTTAATGAGAGAGTCTTCAAATGTATTTCCTTCTTTTTCATCATCATCAATATTTAAAAATTCATAATAAGGATCAAGATTAAAACTTAGGGTTATTAAATCTGTATAACCTTGAACCAAGTTGTTAAAAGACCTTCCTAATTGATTACTAGCACCATAAAGCATGGTAAAGGTACCTACTGTTATATTCCCAGCCAATAAGCCAAAGCCTAATATAATAAATGTAAGAGTTAGCTGGATTTGTACAATAGATTGAGTTAATCCGCCCCACAATCCATTCTTAGTAAAATATTTATGGTTAATTTGAAGAATTTTATCCATTGTATCTTCTGCCTTCTTCAGGAAGAACCTATGACCTTTATAAATTCTAAGGTCCTTTGCAAAGCGGTAGTCCGTTGCAACAGAAACCAAATATCCGAAGGCTCTGTTTTCTGGAATTCCCCTTTTTGCATTATCTATGTCTAGGTCTTTAATCTTATTAAAACATGGAATAGTGGCAATATTACATACTAGAATAAGTAATATTAATCTCCAATCATTTTTCATTAGTATACCAATTACCAAAACTATAGTAATAAGCGAGCCTCCCATATT